>JALYZL010000324.1 GCA_030948875.1 Actinomycetota bacterium | reverse complement strand
AGCTACCTCAGTCACGGCGCCGGACCGGCGCGATCCAGCCATCCGACCGGTGACGAGTCGGGGCGGCAAGCGTGGCGCAGTTGGCCGTCATTGTGGCTGGCGGTCTCGATCTCGAGATGGCTGTACGCGCTTGGGCTCGCCCGGCATCTTCGGGTAGTCGGGCGGGTAGGGCATGTCGCCGTGTCCCCCGGCGCCCTGGTTCTCGTATAGGTCCAGGAGCGGCTGCAGCGAGTAGGCGGCGTCGTCGATCGCCGCGTGGAGATCGTGCACCTCGGCAAAGCGAGAAGGCATTGTCGCGACGGTGAAGTCCTCGGGCGCGACGTGCGCTAGCTCGTCCCACCTCAAGGGCGCGGAGACGGGAGCGCCGGGCTTGGGGCGGATGCTGTAGGCCGAGGCGATGGTGCGGTCGCGGGCATTCTGGTTGTAGTCGACGAAGATGCGCTCGCCGCGCTCCTCCTTCCACCACTTGGTCGTCACCTGGCCGGGGAGGCGCCGCTCGAGCTCACGACCGAAGGCGATCGCGGCGTGGCGCACATCGGTGAACGTCCATCGAGGCTCGATCCGGACGTAGAGGTGGACGCCGCGGCCGCCCGAGGTCTTGGGGAAGCCGGTGTAGCCGAGGTCGTCGAGGAGCACGCGGGCTTCGGCGGCGACGCGCACCGCGTCCGCGAAGTCGGTGCCCGGCTGGGGGTCGAGGTCGATGCGCAGCTCATCCGGATGGTCGACATCGTCGCGGCGCACGGGCCATGGGTGAAAGGTGATAGTGCCCATCTGCGCCGCCCAGCCGACGACGGCGATCTCGGTGGGGCAGATCTCATCCGCGTAGCGCCCCGACGGGAACTGGATCCGCGCCGTCTCCACGTAGTCAGGCGCTCCCCGGGGGATGCGCTTCTGGAAGAACGCGTCGCCGCCGCCCTTCTCGCGGGTCGAGATGACGATGCCCGGGTTCACGCCCTTGGGCCAGCGTTCGAGCGTCGTCGGCCGGTCCCTCAGGGCGCGCATGATGCCCTCTCCCACGGAGAGGTAGTACTGGACGATGTCGAGCTTGGTCACCGGATCCGATCGATCCGTCGCCGGAAAGATCACGCGCTCGGGGTTGGACACCCGCAGATCGCGTCCCCCGGCGTCGACGATGATTGCCTCGGGCCCGGCCATGGCCCGGGAGTTTGGCTCATACGGGGACATATCGGGCTCCCAGGGTGGCCGCGAGGGTGCGATGAGCCGGCCCCGTGCCGACGAGGACGGACAATGAGGGCTCGAGCTCGAGCGCTCGCGCGAACGCAAGTGCCAGCCCGGGCAGCGGCGGCCGGCACCAGCACCTCGGCGGTCCGGCCACGTGGGGACACAGCGCGCCGTGCACCGGGCCGGAGACCACAGCGGCGAGCTGGGTGACCCAGGGGTCGAGCGCGTCCGGGGCGCCATCGGGGATCCAGTCGAAGACGAGATGCGGCGCGTCCGGGTCCGCGCTGTCCACCGCCCGCTCCCAGTCGGGCGCCCGAAACGCGGGCGCCGCGACGTAGACGGCTGCCGCGCTGCCCTCGGGTGGCTGCGAACGCGCGAAGGGCACGACCTCGACGCTGGCAAACCCCTCCTCGGCGGCGGGGGGCTCGAGCTCGCGCAGGGCGCGCATCTGGGAGGTCGGCGCGAGCACGCCGGGCGTCGATCTCGCCAGCGTGCGCAGGTCCTCGGGACTGGGGAGGGTCCCGAACTCGTCGAGCAGGCGTTCGACGAGGTTGACCTGGGCCTGCGCGAGCGGAGTGCTGAGCCAGAGGCACCGGGTCGGGATCTGGTGCCGGCTCGCCGCCTCGATCACGTAGCTCCGAGCGGCGCGCGCGAGATAGGTGTTGTCGAGGATGACGCGCTGCGCCCCCGAGGACAGCGCCTCGTCGAGGGCGTCGGCGAGCTCACGGAGGCCTCCGCCGCGCTCGTCGCGGTTGAGGCGCTGGTAGCCGCGGGCCACGTACTCCTCAGCCACGCGGCTCTTGCCCGCTCCCGGGATTCCCATCACGAGCACGACCTCCAGGTTCGCGCGCGTGCCATCGTCTCGCGGGCGCGGTGGCGCGCGGCGAGGCTGAACGGTGACCCGAAGCGCGGCTCGCTCGTCGTCATTCAGGGTGAGGGTCGCCGCGCGGGCAGCACCGCGCGCCGTCGCGCGGCGCCGCGCGCCGGGGATCGCGATCACGGCCGGGGAAAGCTCGAGTAACCAAGCGAGTGCGACCTCGGCCGGGGTGACGCCGTGTGCGTCGGCGATGTCGGCCCAAGGGCCGCGTCGCGCCAGGGTGCCGGCGCGGCGCGGCCCGCCCAGTGGAGAGTGGGCGATGAGGGCGATGCCCAGCTCGGCGCAGCGTTCGAGCACCCCGCCACGGAGCGCGCGATGGTCATGGACGCTGAGGGCAACCTCGACCGCGGCGATGGGAGCGAGCTCGAGCGCCTCGTCGAGCTGGCGGCGATTGACGTTCGAGACCCCCACGCGCCTGACGACGCCTTCGTCCGCCATTCGCGCCAGGGCCCGGACCGACGTGCGCCATGGAGTCCGTGGATCGGGCGCGTGGATGAGGTAGACGTCGATTGGCAAGCCGTCGAGCGCGGCCAGGCTCGCTTCGCAGTCGGCGGCGATGACCTTCGCGCGGCCGTCCGGGATCCAGGCGCCGCCGGTGCGCGCCATGCCCCCCTTGGTCACGATGCGCGCGGTTCGCTCGCCGCCGGACCGGCGAAGGGCTCGGGCGAGCATACGCTCGCCCGCACCGAGCCCGGCCTCACCGCGGCCATAGGCCCGGGCGGTATCGAACACGGTGATGCCTGCCTCCACAGCCGCCGCGATGGTCTCGACGGCAAGCTCTTCGTCGAGGCTCTCGTCGGTCGACAGGCGCATGCAGCCGAGGCCGATGCGGAGCTCCGAGGGGTCAAGCCAGCCTGCGCTGCTCAGGCGACGTAGCTTACGGTGTGAGCCACCGCGGTCACGACGCCCTCGCGCAGGACGCGTGCGGCTAGGCGCTGGTCCGGGCGCCGGCGCCGAGCGCTCCGCTGATCACGGGGACCAGGACCTGTTCGACATCAGTGGCGGGCATGTCTTCGAGCTCGGCCTGCATGCCGCCGGTCCTGAGGACGTGGAGGATGCCGCCGGCGCACGTCACGCGGAAGCGCAGCTCTGACTCGGGCACATCGGGGAGCGCGTGGCGCAGGCGGGTCACGAGCTCGTCGTGGAAGCGCGCGATGGCCGCCGCCATCCACTCGCACAGCCCTTCGGGAGGATGGCTGGAGGCATGCGCCGTGATGCGCATGCACGCCTGCTGCTGAGCGCACGTCGGTCCGCTCCGTGCCGCGATCACCGGGCGGATCCATGCGGCTGCGATCTCCTCGAGGGTGGCGTCGTCGCTGAGCTGTGCGAGCTGGTCGATCGACTCGTTGATGATCGTCTCGAAGGCTTCCTTGATGGCCGCCGTGTAGAGCGCTTTCAGGCAGCCGAAGTGGTAGTTGACCGCGGCCACGTTGACCTGCGCGGCCTCGGTGATGTCGCGCAGCCTGATCGCGTCCTCGCCGCGTTCGGCCAGGAGCGCGCGGGTCGCCTCCAGCAGGCGCTGGCGCGTGCGCTCGCCAACCTCGCGGCGTCCATCTGTCTTTTGCGGCGTTTCTAACGTCCGTGGAGATGCCATCGAGAATCAATTGAAGCATTTGCTTGACAAGAGTGCAAGGCGTGGTGCAAACTACTCAATCAAGCATTTGAATTGATTACGCAATCGGAACTCGACAAACGGCCCCGACACGCCACCCCCGACTGATGTCCGCACTAGCGTCAAAGCCCTCGCGACCGGCGCCCCGCCGCGAGCCCGACCGAGGCCACGAGCTCGGTCGAGGCCAGGAGCCCCGGGGAAGCGAGCAGGTGATCGATCAGGCGGCGGAACCCCAGGCGGTGGCGCGCCCCGTCATCGGACGGCGTGTGGCCACCGCGGCACTGCTCATCGCGCTGAGCGTCTCGCTGCTCCTCTCGGTGCCGGGGCTGCAGCCGGTGGTGCGTGCCATCACGGAGATAGACCCGATGTGGGTGGCGCTCGCGTTCGCCCTCGAGCTGGCGTCCTGCGTCAGCTTCGTGATCGTCTTCCGCCTCTTCTTCGACCGGGTCGGCGCGCGCGACGCCCGGGCGCTGGCGTGGACGTCGATGGCCTCGGGCGCGCTGCTCCCGGGCGGCGGCGTGGGCGGCTATGCCATCGGAGGCTGGCTTGTCCATCTCACCGGCGCACCCACCGCGTGGATCGTCAGGCGCTCGAGCGGCCTCTTCTTCCTTACCAGCGGGGTCAACAGCGCCGCCGTGATCGGCTCGGGTCTGCTCCTCGTGGCCGGGGTCACGGGACCGCACGACTTCGCTCGCTCGGCGCTCCCCGCGCTCCTGGCGGGGACGGCCGCGGTCGCCGTCATCGCCGTACCGTGGATCGCTGCACGCCGGGGCACCGCGCCGGTCTGGGTCCAAGGCGTCGCGGTCGGCATTCGCGACGCCGAGCGCGTGGGGCGCCACCCGAGCTGGCGGCTCGTAGGGGCGCTCGGCTACCTCGGCTTCGACATCGGCGTGCTGTGGGTCGCCTTCACCGCCGTCGGGCACGCGCCCCCGCTCCCGGGGCTCGTCCTCGGCTACTCGATCGGCTACCTCGCCAACAGCCTGCCCGTTCCGGGAGGGATCGGCGTGCTCGACGCCGGCCTCGCCGGCGCTCTGCTGCTCTACGGCGCCTCGCCCGTCCACGTCGTCGCGGCGGTGCTCGTGTATCACGCCATCGCCTTCTGGATCCCGTCCCTGGGCGGGATCATCGCCTACGCCCGCCTCCGTCCGCGGCTCGCGGATCCGAGCAGCGCGGCTACCCTCTCAGAAGGGACTCAATCATGAAAGCACTAGCGCTCATCCTCAGGCCCATCCGCTACGGGTGGGCCGTGTGCCTCACCGACGGCCGCGAGCTCGCCCGCTTCAACGGTCCCTGGGCCAAGCACCGCGCACTGCGCTACCTCGCCTACGCCGCCGCGTAGCTTCAGTCGGGCAGCATCGGTACCGACAGTCCGGGGTCGCGTCCGAGGAGGACGGCGCGAGTGAGGGCGCCGGACCCGAAGCGCTCGCGTACACCGTCGATGGCGGCGTCGAGCGCGGTGCTGGCGCGGCGGTCGAAGGGCAGCGCGAGCTGCACGGCCGCGTCGCTCGATAGGTTGGCGACCGCGACGCCAACGAGCGTGAGGCTGCGGCGCCCGATCATCGGCGTCGCGCTTGCCAGTAGTTCCCTGATGGTGGCGAGAATCGTTCCCGTGTGGGCGGTGGCCTGGGCCAGCGTGTGCGAACGGGTGGCGCGCGAGTAATCCTCGAAGCGCAGCCTGAGCACGACCGTGCGTCCGACGCGCCCGGCGGCGCGCATCCGCCGCGTGACCCGGTCGACGAGGCCGACGAGCACCGCGTCGATCTCTGCAGGGGACTTCCGAGACCGGCCGAGCGCGTGCTGGGCGCCCATCGACCGGCGCCGGCGGCGGCCCTGGACGGGCCGGGGGTCGCGGTTATGGGCGAGGGCATGGAGGTGACGGCCCGAGGCCTGACCGACGATCGAGACGAGCTCGTCCTCGCTGAGCCGGGCGATCGCGCCCACGGTGGCGATCCCGCGCTGTCGCAGCTTGCGCGACGTCACGGCGCCTACGCCCCACACCCGCTCGATCGGCAGGGGATGGAGGAAGGCCAGCTCACGGTCGGCGGGGACGAGGAGCAGGCCGTCGGGCTTGGCCACCCCGCTCGCGACCTTGGCGAGGAACTTGGTCCTCGCCACCCCGACGGTGATCGGCAGGCCGACCCGTCGGGCGACCTCGCGCCGAAGCTTGGCCGCGATCTCCAACGGGGTGCCCGAGATCCGCTCGAGGCCGCGCACGTCGAGGAAGGCCTCATCGATCGAGAGCCCCTCGACCAGCGGCGCCGTGTCCTCGAAGATCTCGAACACCGCCTTGCTCGCCTCGACGTAGGCTGACATTCGGGGCGGGACGACGATCGCCCGGGGGCACACGCGGCGTGCCTGCGTGCCACCCATCGCGGTACGGACGCCGCGTGCCTTGGCCTCATAGCTGGCCGCGAGCACGACACCCCCGCCGACGATCACCGGGCGCCCGCGCAGGCGATGGTCGTCTCGTTGCTCGACCGAGGCGTAGAACGCGTCGAGGTCGGCATGGAGGATCGTCGTCTCGCTCGACACGAACGTATGTTCGCAGCGGCAGCGGATCGAACGGTGCAGGCGTTGCGACGGCGCGCCGCGGCTACTTGACCTCGTTGACAGACAACTATTCGGAGTCGAGGAGCCTCGCTCCCGTCGAGGGCGCGACGACCTGGGCGTCTGCGGGTGCCGCAGCGTCCGGCGGGAACAGCGCCAGCACGTGGCCGCCGAAGCCCCCGCCCATCATCCGTGCCCCTGCGGCGCCGTCGTCGCGCAGGCGGGTGACCGTCCGCTCGACGGCGTCGGTGGAAGAGTCATAGAGGTCGCGCAGGCTCGCGTGCGAGGCGTTCAGGATCCGGCCGATCTCGGCCAGGTCGCCCGCCTCGAGCGCCGCCACCGTCGCCTCGACGCGCGCGTTCTCCTCGATCAGGTGACGCACGCGACGATCGAGGGGATCGGGCAGGCGGACGACGTCCTCGGGGCGGGCGTCGCGGAGGCTCTCGAGGCCGAGGGCGCGCCGGGCGCGCTCGGTCTCCTCGCGGCGCTCGTTATAGCCCGAGTGGGCGAGCGAGTGCGTCTCGCCCGAGGGCACGGTGCCCAGCGTCCAGTCGCCGAGGCGGAGGGGCACGGGCCGGATCTCGAGCGTCTGGAAGTCGATGCGCAGCGCGTGGTCGCGCTCTCCGAACAGCGAGGCGAGCGGGTCGAGCAGCCCCGTGTGGGCGCCGACCCAGTCGTTCTCGACGCGCGAGCACAGGCGCGCGAGCGTGACGCGATCCTCGGGCTCGGGGATGCCGGCGAGGCCGAGGAGGGCGAGGGAGAGCGCGACTTCGATCGCCGCCGAGGAGGAGAGGCCGGCGCCCTCGGGCACGTTACCGGTGATCTCGAGCCGCGCTCCCGGGAGCTCGCAGCCGGCCGCGGTCAGCTCGCCGATCGTGCCCCGGACGAAGTCGGTCCAGTCGCCGGTGCGGCGCTTGGCGGTGTCCGCGAGCGCGAAGCTCTCCGCTTCGCCCAGGTCGAGGGCTTGGGCGACGATCTCGACTCCGTCGCGGCGCTCGGCGCTCACGCGGACGCCTTGCTCGATCGCGAAGGGAAGGCCGAGGCCGTCGTTGTAGTCGGTGTGCTCGCCGATCAGGTTCGCTCGGCCCGGTGCGAAGGCAGTCACCCGCGGGGCGGCGGGATCGGGGGCGCTCAGCCGGCGCCGCTCAGCCGGCGCGATTCGTTTCCAGCCAGCGGGTGAGGGCGTGGTGTCCGACCAGCGTTACCTCGCCGTCGGCGGCGACCCAGTCGCGCGCACGCAGCTCGCCGACCAGTCCCACCGCCTCGCTCGGGCCGGGACCCTCGCTGTGGACGCGGAAGGTGTGGCTGCCAGGCTCGACCGTCCAGCGCCCGGAGTCGAGCGCGGCCAGGGCCAGGCCCTGCTGTGCCGTGGGGAGATCCAGGGGATGCGGTCCCGCGCTCCGCAGCCGCTCGCCGGGGGCCGCCTCGGCGTCCGGTCCGCTACCCCACACGGTGATGTCGTCGCCAAAGCCCTCGGCGTGGGTGCGAAGCCATCCCATCGCGGTGTCAACCCACTCCGTGGCCCGATTGGGATCAACGCCCATCGCCTGGGCGATCTCCTCCAGGTCCACCTGCGCCACGCGCTCGATCGAGCGGCTGACCTCGCGAGCGATCGAGCGGAGCTTGTCCTCGAAGCTTTCGTCGTCTGGGGGCATCTACCTATGATGGCACGCGGGGCACATGGGCGAGCGCGGCCGTCATCCGCCGCCGAGCTGGATCGCCTTGACGACGAGCAGGATCACCGATCCGAGCAGGTAGCCGCGCAGAGTGAACATCGCGACCTTGCGCCCGGTCGACCACTGGGGCCGCGCGAGTAGGGCCAGCGGTGGCATCGTCCATTGCTCCTTGGGAACCGTAGGCGTGGGCTCGATCACGGTTACCGCGGCGGCGCGCCGCCGAGCGCGGAGCGTCACGAGCCCGAAAACCAGGAGGCCGCCCGAGAGCGCGACCGCCCCGCCGAGCGAGACGGCGGTCACGTTGATGTTCGGGAACATCGTCGTCGCCATCAGGATCAGCGACAGGAGCACGAGGGTGGCGACGATCACGCTGGCGAGCACGTTGTGCCAGCCCGGGTTGCGCCATGGGCCGAGCACTTCACGGTCGTTACAGAGCAGGAGCAGGAACACGCTGGCGCTCGGCAAGAGCACGCCGGCGAGGGCCTGCACGGCCAGGGTGATCACCCCGAGCGGCGCGCCCGGGATGAGCACGATCGCCGCCGCGCCGGCGATCATCCCGGCGAAGATGGCGTAGAAGAGCTTGGCCTCGGAGAAACTGCGGTGCAGGGAGCTCTTGAGTCCGAACACGTCGCCGAACGCGTAGCTCGTCGACAGCGTCAGCGCGCCCGCTCCGATGAGCGACGCGTTCAGGAGCACGAAGGCGAAGAGCGCCCCCGCGGCCGGTCCGAGCACATGATCGAGCGCGGTGGCGGTAGCGCCGGCATCGGTGAACTGACCGAAGTAGTGGGTGTGCTGGAAGGCGAACGCGGACACGCAGACGAGCGCCAGGGCACCGACGACGACGACGAACGCGCCGATCCACGTGTCGAGGCGCTCATAGTTGATCCAGCGCGGAGTGATCCGCTTGTCGATCACGTTCGACTGCTGGAAGAAGAGCTGCCACGGCGCCACCGTGGTGCCGACCATGCCGATGATGAGCAGGACCGACGTCGAGTTCGCGCCCCCATAGATCCCGGGCACCACGAGGTGACCGGCGATGGCCCCAGGGTGGGGATGGGCGATGAAGAACAGGGGGATGAAGAGGAGGCTCGCGAACACGAACAGGAACATCGCCCGCTCCCAGAAGCGGAAGCTGCCGCTGACGGTGATCGCGATCAACGCGAACGCGGCGATCGTTACCGAGATGTACTTCGACACGCCGAAATAGCCGAGCGCCAGGCTGACACCGATGAACTCGGTGACGATGGTGAGGAAGTTGAGCAGGAAGAGGTCGCCGACCGAGAACGCGCCCCAGAACTTGCCGAAGCGCTCGATGATCAGCCTTGCATGCCCGACCCCCGTCACCGCCCCGAGCCGGACGACCATCTCCTGGTTGACCACGAGCACGGGGATGAGAAGCAGCAGCACCCAGAGCAGGCTCGTCCCATAGTTCTGGCCAGCCTGCGAATAGGTCGCGACGCCACCGGCGTCGTTGTCGCCCACCATCACGATCAGGCCCGGACCGACGATCGCCAGCAGCGCCAGCGCCCGCAGGCGCAGCCCGCGACGGCGTCCCTCGTGCTGCCCGATCGTCCCGAACGCGCCCTCGATGTCGCCGACGTGCGCGGAGTCGAGCACCGCGCGCTCGCGCGCTGGCGCCTGCGAGCCTCCGCCCGCCGACGGGTTCGTCGTCATCTGCTCGACCTCCTTTCGGGCCCGCTCGCGGCTTCCGCGGCGGCCGTCGGGAGGAGCCTCGGCCCGGGACTACGTCTCGGGACGCGTAGGAACGCTCACGACGGCGGCCGCGGTGGTGCTACTTCGCGGCAAGTCGCTGTCTTGATATGTCTGTTCGTCGTCCATCGCGTTCTCGGTTCGAGGGTACCAGCGGGGCTTGCGAGCTTCCATGTTGCGTGGGTTATCCGCGCGCGACACCGGCGCGCCGGCGCCACTCGTCCGGGAGCAGCCGCTCGATCACGTCGTCGACGGCGACCACGCCGATCGGCTGCTCGTCTCCGTCGATGACGGGGATCGCGACCAGGTTGAAGTCGGCCATCAGGCGCGCGACCTCGGGGAGCTCGGTTTCCGGCGCGACGGTCGGCACCGCGGTCTCGATCAGGCTCGAGACGGGCGCTCCCTCGGAGGCGCGCACCAACTCGGAAGCGAACACGGCACCGACGAGATGGCCACCGGCGTCGATCACCCACAGCGTCAGCAGCTGGCTGGGCGAGAGCTCGCTCAGGCGCACATGGGCGAGGGCCTGGCCAACGGTCGCATCGGCGGCCACCGATGGAAAGTCCGGGTTCATGAGGCCGCCCGCGGTCGAAGGGTTGTAGCCAAGGAGGCGCTTGATCTTCAGCTGCTTGGCGGCGGGTAGGAGGTTGAGGATGGGAATCCGGCGATCCTGGTCGATCTCCAGCAGTAGGTCGGCGGCGTCGTCGCTCGCCATCCGAGCCAGCACTCCGGCCACGTCCTCGTCCGAGCGCTGGCGCAAGAACTCGACCTGGTGCTCGTCGTCGAGCTCCTCGAACACGTCTGCCTCGAGTTCCTTGTCGTGCCCGACGGCCTGCAGTATCTCCTCACCCTCGTCGTGCGAGGCGGCTTCGACGAGGTCGGCGATCTGGGCCGGATGGAGGCGCGCCAGGCGCCGTGATGCGAGCCGCAGGCGAGAGGTCGGCACATGGCCGACGAACGCCTCGGTCTCGGTCCAGGGGACGAACTGAGCGCGGTCGCCCTCGTTGCGGCGCATGCGCCAAGGGAGGAACCGCCTCATCCCCGCGCGCAGACTCGGGTCGATGCCGACCACCCGCCAGCTCCCGTCCCTCCGCGCGAGCTCGACCTCGCGGGCGGTGACGAGCCGTGCTGTGGTGACGTTGATCAGGCTGCGCCCGAGGACGTCGCGGCGCAACAGCACCTCGCCGGGCTGGCGCTCGAACTGAGCCAGGTTCAGCTTGGTCGTCGAGGTGCGCGCCGCGTGGGGCTCGAGTCGCTCGAGCCGGTCGGCGGGCACGAACATCTCGCGACCGCCGATCCGCGCCTTCAGGCCCGTGACCGGCGGCAACTCATCGCCGGCGTCGAGCCTCACGATCACGTCCTCGACGCGCCCCAACCGCTCGCCCGATGAGTCAACGAGCGGACTGCCGGCCAATGCGGATAGGTGAAGGGCGTCCTCGGGCATTCGCCGAATCACCACAAAGGCTACTCGGGGGCAAACGGCCGCGCCGGAACCGCCTATGGATCGAGGACCACCGCGGCCTCCGGGGTGGCGACGCGGAAGCTGAAGCTCTCCTCGAGGTAGAAGCGGACCACTTCGCCGTCGTGGCTGTCGTAGCCGATCGCGAGATCCTGGCCTGATTCGAAGAGGAAATCCTCGCCGCGCGTGCTCAGCACGAGCGCGCCCTTGACCCCGGGTGCCCAGATGATCGGCCCTTCGAGGATCTTGCGCAGGTGCTCGAGCAGCGGGTAGCCGCCTTTTTCCGCCGTCTCGACCACGCGCTGATACTGCTCTCCGCCGAGCGCCAGCGCGCACGGCCCGCTGATGCCGTTGTGGAGCAGGCGCTCGACCGCGGCGGCCACCGGCTGCGGATACGCGTCGGTGATCTCGCCCAGGTGCATGCGCTCGTGCGGCGAGGCCTCCTCGATACCGGTGATCGCGCCGTGCCAGCCGTGGAACACGGAGATGTTCTCGGCCACGGCGATCTGGTGGGCGGCGATGTCCAGCGCCTCGAGGTCAGGGTCTACGGCTCCCCGATCGGCGTCGCGGAGCTCGGCGCGTGAGATCTCAAAATCCGCCCGGAGCTCGACCAGCGGCATCACGCGTCGCTGCAGACCGGTCACCCCGTCACACGGAGTGGAGGTGAGCGGAGCGGTACGGCCCAGGTTGCTGGCCGAATGCTTCCAGCCGTGAGGGCCGGAGAAGTCGACGAGCTTGCGCGCGGCAAGCGCGGGGGTCAGGCGCTCGGTCGCCTCATCGTCCAGGAGCTTCCAGCTCTCGTCGCTGATCGGCGCCAGTGAGCGAAGGAGATGGTTCAACGGAAGGCTCCCTTCAGGCTGCCGAGCCCCAGCGAGCCGGCCGGGCCCGACGGCGTCTCGCCTTCAAGCGCCTCGGCCTCGGCCTCCTCGCCGTGCTCGACGATGTCGCCGGGCTGGAACAGGACACCCTTGGCGATCTCTCGCCACGCCGGTGAGCGCCGCAGGAGGAACTCGAGATCCATGCTGAAGTGCTTGAACTCCTCTCCCTGGGCATCGGCCATGATCGCGGCCGCTTCTGGGTCCGTCTCCACCGCGAGGCGCTGCTCGTACCACCCGATTGCCTCGGCCTCCTCGGTGAGCGAGGCGCACAGCCGCGCGAAGGTGCGAGTGGCCGGCGATAGCTCGTCAGGTGGCTCGTGGTACTGATCGAAACCCATCTCGTCTCCTCGTTTTTGCGCAGCGGTCATCCCCTGCCGGGGCTACCCGTTGGGATGTAGGCCCACACGCCCTAAGGGGAACGGCGGGCGTTGATTAGATTTGTCTGTTCCAACCAAGGAGACGACCGTGCCAGAGCAAGCAGAGTCCGTGACCCAAGCAGCGCGCTTGCGCACGCTCGCCGATGGAAACCAGATACCGCGGCTCGGCCTCGGCGTATGGCAGGTGCCCGATGGCCCCGAGTGCGTCAACGCCGTCCGCTGGGCGCTCGAGCTTGGCTACCGTCACATCGACACGGCGCAGGCCTACGGCAACGAGGCGAGCGTCGGACAGGGGCTCCGGGAGAGCGGCGTCCCGCGCGAGGAGGTCTTCCTCACGACCAAGTTCTACCCCGGCGCTCGTGACCCCGAGGCCGAGGCCACCAAGAGCCTCGAACGCCTCGGTGTGGAACACGTCGACCTCTACATGATCCACTGGCCCAAGGGGGGCCCCACCTGGGCGTGGCCGGGGATGGAGGCCGCTCGCGACCGCGGCTACACGCGCTCGATCGGCGTCTCCAACTTCAGCGCCGCCGAGCTCGAACAGGTGATGGCCATCGCCACCAGCCCGCCGGTGGTCGACCAGGTCCAGTTCAGCCCCTTCGAGTACCGGCGCGGTTTGCTGGATGCGTGGGAGGCACGCGAGGTGGCGGTAGAGGCCTACAGCCCGCTAGGGACCGGTCACCACCTCTCGGACCCCGAGGTCGCGCGGATCGCCGAGCGCCTGGGGCGCACTCCCGCCCAGGTGCTGCTCCGCTGGGGCATCCAGCGCGCCGGCATCGTCATCCCCAAGTCGACTCACCGCGAGCGCATCGCCGAGAACGCCCAGATCTTCGACTTCGCGCTTTCCGCGGAGGACATGGCTGCCCTCGATGCCCTCGACCGGACGGGGGGCACCGACAAGGCGCGCGAGCGGAAGTGGTGGGGCTGAGGGGTCGCTCGGGGGCCGCGGGCAGGGCGATCGGCCCTGCTTGAATAGGAGGCATGGAACTACCGATCAGCGTGCTCGACCAATCGCCGATCCCCGAGGGTCTCGGCGGGGCTGACGCGCTTCGCAACTCGATCGACCTGGCGCGGCTCGCCGACGAGCTCGGCTATCACCGTTACTGGGCCGCTGAGCATCACGGCACTCCCGGCCTCGCCAGCGCGTCGCCGGAAGCGCTGATCGGGCCGATCGCCGCCGCGACAGCGACGATCCGGGTGGGCAGCGGCGGCGTGATGCTGCCTCACTACAGCCCGCTCAAGGTGGCCGAGACGTTCACCGCCCTGGCCGGCCTCTTCCCGGGGCGCATCGACCTCGGGTTCGGCCGCGCCCCGGGCACCGATCCGATGACCACCTTCGCCCTGCAGCGCGACCGCCGCGACGCCGCTCCCGACGACTTCCCGGAGCAGATGGCCGAGCTCCTCGGTTACCTCAACGGCAACCTGCCCACCGACCACCCGTTCGCCCGCCTCGCGGCGACCCTGCCCGGCCTCCCCGAGCGGCCGGAGCCCTGGCTGCTCGGCTCCTCGCCCCAGAGCGGAATCTGGGCGGCGGAGCTCGGACTGCCCTACGCCTTCGCCGACTTCATCAACGCCCGCGGGGCTTCGATTGCCGCGCAGTACCGGGCGGGCGCCGCAGAGCCGAGGCTCGCAGTCGCCACCTGGGCCATTGCCGCGGACACCGAGGAGGAGGCGCAGCGCCTGGCGTCGAGCAGCCGGATGTTGATGCGGCTACTGGGTCAGGGCCGGCTCATCGCGGTGCCGCCGGTCGAGAAGGCGTTGCGGTTCCTGGACTCGCAGGGCTCCGCCCCCGCGAGCCCGCGCGACCGCCGCCGCCGCGCGACCGTCGGCGACCCTGAGCAGGTA
>JALYZL010000322.1 GCA_030948875.1 Actinomycetota bacterium | reverse complement strand
CGCTCGCCGTGCGATCGAACACGTACTGGACCGGCGTGTCGACGCCGGCCGCGAAGGGCAGCTCGAGCACGCGGCGGTCATAGACGACGTGGAGGTTGACGATCGGCGAGGAGCCGAGCTGCGCCACTCCGGGGGCGACCTCGGCGCTCGGGGGGACGAGCCGACCGACGCGATCGTTGGGTACCGCGACGATCACCGCGTCGGCGTGCACGGTCGGCACTCCGCTCGCCTCGATCTGGAAGCCGCCATCAGGGGCGGCGACGATCGCCTCGGCGCGCATCCGCAGGTGGACTTCGACTCCGGCCCGGGAGAGCGCGTGCCGCGCTGCGACGTCGTGGATCTCCGACAGCGGTACCCGGGCCCAGCCGATGTCACCCGCCGATGCCGTGGTCAGGAGCCCGGTCTGGAACACCTGCGCAGCCTGGGCCAGCGAGGCGTCATCGGCGACAAGGTTGAGCGTCGGCCGGACGATCAGTCCCCACAACCGCTCGATCGCGGCGGGACTCTGACCGTGCTCACGTAACCAGGCGCCGAACGAGCGGTTATCGACCGCCGGGTCCTCGACGTCGACGCTACGCAGCGCGGCCATGGCCCGGGCGGCGGCGACGCGCTCGCGGACGGTGAGGAAGCGGTAGCGGACCAGCGAACGGGCGAGGTGCGCGGGCGCGGGGAGACCGGTCCGGCGCAGCCACACGGGCTCACGCCCAGGCGCGAGCACGGGGATCGCGAGCCGCTCCTGGAGCGTGACCCCACCGAGTGCGTCGAGGCGTCCGAGCAGCTCCCGGTACGACGTGCAACAGCGGAGAAAGACGTGCTGGCCGTTGTCGACCCTGAGGCCGTTGCGCTGCACCGAGTAGGCGGCGCCGCCCAGGCGGGGACGGGATTCGAGCAGGGTCACCTGCGCGCCGCCGCGGGCGCAGTCGAGTGCCGCCGTGATCCCGGCGAGGCCGCCGCCGACGATCGCCACGCGACCGCTCCCCCCGCGGCGCTCGGAATCGGGTCCAGCCCTCACCGCAACGCTCACGCGCGCACCCCCGCTAAGCTCCGCGCCGCGAGCCACGCCTTCTCCCACGCCGGCACCGAGATTCGCCGCTGCAGGATCTCGGCGGGCTGGCGCTCGATCCGCTCGAGGATGCCCCGGTAGATCCCCGTCATCGCGAGCAGGCACGAGCTGCTGCGCGCATCGAGGAGGTCCGCGAGCGCCAGTCCGCGCGTGAACCACTCGCGGTTGCGCGCGGCCTCGAAGCGGATCAGGGCGGCGAGCGCGTCGGGGTGCGCCGTCGCCGGATCGTCGATCCCGAAGCGGCGCAGATCCTCGGCCGGAAGGTAGACGCGGCCACGCTCCCCGTCCTCGCGCACGTCGCGGAGGATATTCGTCAGCTGCATCGCCACCCCGAGGTCGTCGGCCAGGGGGATGGCTCGCTCGCGGTCGCCGGCCCCGAAGATGGCCAGGCACAGCCTCCCGATCGACCCGGCGACGTGCCGGCAGTACACGACGAGCTCGTCGAACGTCTCGTAAGTCGTGCCGCGGACGTCGAGCTCGACGCCGTCGATCAGGCTCGCGAGCGCGTCGAGCGGGAGCTCGAAGCGGGGATGGGCGTCGGCGAGGGCGATGAGCACGGGATCGGCGGTGTCGATCTTGCCGGCGCGGAGGAGCTCGAGGCGTTCGCGTTCGGCGGCGAGCGCGGCGAGCTTGGTGGCGTCGTCGAGGCGCCCGTCGCCGATGTCGTCGACGCGGCGACTGAACGCGTATACGGCGCTCATCGCCCACCGCTTGGGCCGCGGCAGCAGACTGATGCCGTAGTAGAAGTTGGCGGCCGCCTGACGGGTCATCCGTACGCAGCTGCGGTAGGCGAGCTCGACGTCCGTGCTCGCCGTGATCGGCGGCAGGGGCGCCGTCAGCGGCGCGGCGCCGCCCGCCTCGGCAGGGCTTCCCGTGGTCAGCGACACGAGCGCCCTCCCAGAGTCCTCACGAGCGCTGCGGCGAACATCCGCCGGTCGGGCCGCGGGCGGGCGCCGAGGACGTTGTAGCCGGCGCCCTCGACGGCGTCGAGGGCGGCGCGGCCCCCGGCCACGAAGCCCGCCCCGGCCAGCGCGCCGCGTGGCTCGAGGCGCCGAATCAGCGGCGCGCCGCCTGAGAGCAACGACCTGGCGCGCGTCACCTCGAAGGCCATCAGCTCGGAGAAGGCGCGGCTGGGGGACCGGGCGAGGAGGTCCGCGTCGCTGCAGCCGAAGCGCGCGAGGTCCTCGGCGGGCAGGTATACCCGCCCGCGCCCGCGGTCCTCGGCGACGTCCTGGAGGTGCTCGGTGACCTGGAGCCCGGCGCAGATCTGGTCCGAGAGGCGGATCCGTTCCGGGGTCGCGGCGCCGAAGATGTGGAGGACGAGCTCGCCCACCGGGGCCGCCGAGAGCTGGCAGTAGTCGAGGAGCGCCGCGAAGCTCGGATAGCGGTCGAT
>JALYZL010000450.1 GCA_030948875.1 Actinomycetota bacterium | reverse complement strand
CCCGGACCGGTGTGGGAGCCCGCCTGGCCGCGAGCGCCCCGGATCCAATGCTCAGCCGCCGTGGACCTCCAGGATCACGGCGTCGCCCTGACCGCCGCCGGAGCAGATCGCCGCACATCCGAGACCTCCGCCGCGGCGGCGCAGCTCGTACACCAGGGTGCCGAGGATCCGCGCGCCGGACGCCCCGATCGGATGCCCGAGGGCGACGGCGCCGCCGTTGACGTTGACCTTGTCCTCGTCGATCCCGAGCATGCGGATGGAGTTCAAGGTCACCGACGCGAACGCTTCGTTGATCTCCCAGAGGTCGATGTCGTCCGCCGACAGGCCAACCTTGTCGAGCAGCTTCCGGGCCGCGAGTGCGGGCGTGCGCGCCAGGTAGGGGTAGTCGTCGGCCGACTGTGCGTGACCGACGATCGTCGCGAGCACCGTCTTCCCGTGGCGCTGCGCCCACTCGTCGCTAGAGAGGACGAGAGCGCCGCCGCCGTCGTTGACGCCGGGCGAGTTGCCCGCAGTGTGAGACCCGTCCTTCGAGAAGATCGGGGGCAGCTTGGCCAGTGACTCGAGCGTTGCTTCCCGCCGCGGAGCCTCGTCGACCTCGACCACGGCGTCGCCCTTCTTTCCCTTGACGGTGACAGGCACGATCTCCTCGGGCAGGCGGCCCTCGTCGGTCGCCTCGATCGCGAGCTGATGCGAGCGAAGCGCCCAGCGGTCGAGATCGGGGCGGGTGAGCTCGAGCTCGGCTGCGACCTCGCTCGCCTCCATCGCCATGTGCTTGCCCGAGAACGGGTTGGTCAAGCCGTCGTGGACCATGGCGTCGAGCACCTTGCCGTCACCCATGCGGTAACCGAAGCGTGCCTTCGGGAGCAGGTAGGGCGCGCTCGACATCGACTCCATCCCGCCGCCGACGCCGACGTCGAGGTCCCCGGCGCGGATCGCGTTGTCGATCATCACGGTGGCGCGGACGCCGGAGGCGCACACCTTGTTGATCGTCTCTGACGAGACCTCCTTGGGGATCCCCCCCTTGATCTGCGCCTGGCGCGAGGGGATCTGACCCTGGCCGGCCTGGAGCACCTGACCCATGACCACGTGCTCGACCTGCTCGGGAGCGACGTCGGCGCGCTCGAGCGCGGCCTTGATCGACGCACCGCCCAGTTCGGTCGCGTCTAGTGAAGCGAGCCCCCCTCCGAGCTTGCCGATGGGTGTTCGCGCGGCCGAAAGGATGACGGTCTTGGGCATATTGGACTCCGGGGTTGGTTCGCTGTGAGCGTGGGCGCCAATGCTAGTGGGAGTCACCCCGACGCCCGATCCGGTCCCGGTGCAGACCCTGACCGCCGCGCGATCGCGCTCCGCGCCTTCGCGGCGCTGCTAGGTTCTCCCCCGTGCAAGTCGAGGCGACGACTGACAGCCCACTCGCGACCGAGGCGGACACCATCGTCATCGGCGTCTTCGAGGGCGACGGGATCGCCCACGACACGCCGGACGGAGCGCTGCAGGTGCTACTCGACGCCGGCGAGGCCAAGCCCGCCTTCAAGCGCCTCGCGGTGACCCATGCCGAGGGCCGCCGGTGGATCATCGTGGGCCTCGGGGCACGCGCGGATTTCGACGCCGAGCGGGCCCGGGTGGCGGCGGCGGTCGCGCACGGCCGCGCGCGCGAGCTCGGGGTCGAGACCTTGTGCTGGGAGGCGCCCCACCACGTCTCCGATCGGATCGTCTCCGCCTTGGTTGAGGGGACGGTGCTCCACGCCTACCGGTTCGAGCGCTATAAGGACAGCGAGGGCGAGAACGGAAGCGGGGCCCAGCGCCTGCTCATCAGCTCCCACCACGACGTCGCCGACGCAGTTGACACGGCCGCCGTGGTGACCGCCGCCCAGAACGGTGCGCGCGACCTCGCCAACACACCAGCTAACGACCTGCCGCCCGAGGCGTTGGCGGCACGGGCGCGCGAAATCGCCGACGAGGATCACGGAGTCACGGTTACGATCATGGATGAGTCTGAGATCAGGGAGGCCGGGATGGGCGCGTTCTCGGCCGTCGCGCAGGGCTCGGGCCACGGCGCGCGCCTGATCGCGATGCGCTACCGCGGTCCTGGCGCGCGGGGGCCGCTGGTGGCGCTGGTCGGCAAGGCGATCACCTTCGACTCGGGCGGGGTCTCCTTGAAGCCGGCTGCCCACATGCACGAGATGAAGTTCGACATGTGCGGCGGTGCGGCGGTTATCGAGGCAATCGGAGCGCTCGCCCGCCTCGGCGCAGCGGTCGACGTGCTCGGCGTCGTCGGCTCGACCGAGAACCTCCCCGGACCCGAGGCGGTCAAGCCGGGCGACATCGTCCGGGCCCTCGACGGCACCACCATCGAAGTCAACAACACCGACGCCGAGGGGCGACTCGTGCTCGCGGACTGCATCACCTACGCGATCCGCGAGGAGGCGGAGCAGATCGTTGACATCGCCACCCTGACGGGAGGAGTGGTGGTCGCCCTCGGATCGGTCTTTTCGGGCCTGATGAGCAACGACGACGCGCTCGCCGAAGTCGTCGCCGCCTGCGGGCAAGCCGCGGGCGAGCGGGTCTGGCGGCTCCCCCTTGACCCCAAGTACGCGGAGATGGTCAAGGGCCGCTACGCCGAGCTCGCCAATGTCACCGAACAGCGCGAGGCGACCGCGGTCACGGCAGCGGAGTTTCTCCACCGGTTCGCCGGCGAGGTGCCCTGGGCCCACCTCGACATCGCCGGCACCGCCTGGGGAAGCCGGGCACCGTACTTCGACAAGCGGGCAACCGGCGTCGGCGTGCGCCTGCTCGTGGCGGTGGCCCAGGCGCTGGCCGCGTAGGCGCCGTGGAGTTCGATCTCGATCAGGACCACCGCCTGTTGCGCGAGACGGTGCGCGAGTTCGCCGAGCACGAGGTGGCGCCGATCGCCGAGGAGCTCGACCGGACCAAGGAGTTCCCCTACGAGCTCGTCAAACGGCTCGGCGACCTCGACCTCATGGGCATTCCCTTCCCCGAGGAGTACGGGGGCGGGGGCGGGGACTCCCTGGCCTACGCGCTGGTGGTCGAGGAGCTGGCACGCGTCGACTCCTCGGTGGCGATTACCCTGTGCGCGCACACCTCCCTCGGCACCCAGCCCATCTACCTGTTCGGATCCGAGGAGCAGAAGCGCGAGTGGCTCCCGCCCCTGTGCCGCGGCGAGCGGCTCGGCGCCTTCGGCCTGACCGAGCCCGAGGCCGGCTCGGACGCGGGCAACACCAAGACGCGGGCGGAGCTCGAGGACGGCGAATGGGTGATCAACGGCGCCAAGCAGTTCATCACCAACGCCGGGACCGATATCTCCGGGATGGTCGTGATCACGGCGGTGACGGGGCGGGCGAACGGCTCGGGTGCCGAGCGCGAGATCTCGAACATCGTCGTTCCCAACGGCACCCCGGGTTACGAGCAGGGCGAGCCCTACCGCAAGATGGGCTGGAACGCATCCGACACGCGCCCGCTCTCGTTCACCGACTGCCGCGTGCCGGCGGAGTACCTGCTCGGTCCCCGCGGCGGCGGGCTACGCCAGTTCTTCCGCGTCCTCGACATCGGGCGCATCGGCGTCGCCGCCATGGGGGTCGGGCTCGCCCAGGGCGCCTTCGACCAGGCGCTCGCCTATGCGAAGGAACGCCGCGCCTTCGGCTCCCCGATCTCGAAGTTCCAATCGATCCAGGCCAAGCTCGCGAACCTCTCGACCGAGATCGAGGCCACGAGATTGCTCGTCCACAAGGCCGCGTTCTTGAAAGACGCGGGACGCAACTTCACTCTCGTCGCTGCCCAGGCCAAGCTCAAGAGCGGCCGGCTCGCCGTGCACGCGGCCGACGAGGCCGTCCAGATCCACGGCGGTTACGGCTACATCGAGGAGTACCCGGTGTGCCGGTTCTACCGCGACGCCAAGATCCTCACGATTGGGGAGGGGACGGATGAGGTGCAGGAGATGGTGATCGCGAGGGCACTGGGGGCGTAGGGGCGGGGCCCACCGCCCCCGCGCACCGATGTCTTTTGGTCCGGACCCTCCGGACCAATGGACAGCGGTTCGCGAGGGCGGCGGCGCACCCCAGCCCGGCCAACCCACCCGCCCTACCGCCCCTCCAGGATCTTCGCCGCCGCCGTCGCCGGGTCGAGCTCGCGGGAGACAACCTGGTCGAGGAGGCGCTGGATGGCGGGGTCGTCCTCCAGGGAGGCCTCGAGCTCGCGCCGCAGGCGGAACGCGGCGATGGCGAGCACCTCGTTCATGAGGTTGCGCCGGCGGCGCTCGTGCAGGGTGCCCTCGGCCTCGATGAAGGCCCGGTGCTCGGCGAGCTTCTCGAGCAGCTCGTCGACGCCCTCTCCCCTCACCGATTCCGTCCGCACGATGGGGACCTGCCAGCCCTCGTGGGGCGCGAGCGCGAGCACGCCGCGGATCTCGCGGATCATTGTCTCGGTCATCGGATGGTCGGCCTTGTTGACGACGATCACGTCGGGGATCTCCATCACCCCCGCCTTGAGCGCCTGGATCGAGTCCCCCGATCCGGGCATGAGCACGAGGACCACCGTGTCGGCGTGATCGATGATGTCGACCTCGGCCTGCCCCACGCCGACCGTCTCGAGCAGGACCACGTCCCGGCCGGAGGCGTCCATGAGCAGCGCCGTCTGCAGCGCCGCCTCGCTCAGTCCGCCGAGCGCGCCGCGGTTGGCCATCGAGCGGATAAAGACGCCGGGGTCGAGGAAGTGGTCGCTGAGCCGGATCCGGTCCCCGAGTAGCGCACCGTGCGTGTAGGGGGATGAAGGGTCGATCGAGAGCACGGCGATGGTCCGCCCGCGCTCGCGCTCGAGCTTGGTGAGCGCCCCGAGCAGCGTCGATTTGCCGACGCCGGGGGGACCGGTGAAGCCGATCACCGCCGCCTTCCCGGTGCGCGGGTAAACCTCTTGCACGAGCGCCCACCCCTCGGGGTCGTCGTTTTCGACGAGCGAGATGCCGCGCGCGAGCGCACGTTTGTCTCCGGCGAGCAGGCGCTCGGCGAGCGAATGATCGGTCGTGGCCATGGAGTGGGTCATGATGCCAGGGCCGGGCGGTCGTCGGACGGCCGCGGGCGGCGGACCGTCGCCCCACGCCTCCCCTCCGCGCGATTACGATCCCTGCGTGGACGTCACCCGGCCGACCAGGCCCCAGTGGAAGAAGCCGGCGCCCGCGTTCGTACGGACGCCGCCGCCTCCGCTGCGCGGCGGTTTGCGCGCCTTTCTGCGCTTCGCGCGTGACCACAACATGATCGGGCCGGGCTACGCGTTGCTCATCGCGCGCTGGGTGTGGCTGAAGCTGCGCTGGCGCGGGCGTCTGCGTACGGACGGCCTGTGCTTCGTGTGCCCGGGGGTCAAGTTCGAGATCGGCAGGGACGCGACGGTCACCCTCGGCCGTTGGTCATGGCTCGGACACGGCACCAAGGTGCGCGCGCACGAGGGGGAGGTGTCGATCGGCGCCAAGAGCGTCCTCGGCCAGGAGTGCACGATCTCCGCCTATCGGCAGATCTCGATCGGACGCGAGTGCATCATCGCCGACAAGGTGATGATGATCGACTTCGACCACGGCATGGTCGAGGTCGAGCGCCCGATCCGCGAGCAGGGGATCTACAAGCGCGAGGTTCGGGTCGGCCACAACGTGTGGATCGGCTACGGCGCGTGCCTGCTCCGGGACGTCACCATCGGCGACAACTGCGTCGTCGGCACGAGCGCCGTGGTCACCAGCGACGTACCCGACAACGCCGTCGTCGGCGGGATCCCGGCGCGCCTCATCCGGATGCGCGACGCGCCGCAGACGTTCCGCTGGGGTTGACGTCACCTGGGTCCACAGCGAGGCCGAAGCGCTCGCTACAGCCATTCGCGCACGATCAGATCCGGAGCAAGGTTGCGCACCGCGCCGTCCGACTCGCCGTCCGAGGCGCCGTCTGCGTCGCCCGCCAGCGCGAGCGCCAGCGACTCGGCGTGCCCGCGCATCCGCTCGCGCGGATATTCGCCCGCGAGCTCGCGGGTGGCGAGGAAGGACCAGTCGCTCGCCTGGAGCGCGAGCAGCTCGCGGACCGCGCGCTCGGGGGCGCTGCCGCCGGCGCGGATCACCGCTAGCTCGGCGGTGCGCGCCTCCCAGGCCAGACCGGCGACGGCGGGACCGCTCCAGGTGCTCAGATCCCCACCCGCTCCCCACGTCGTCTCGGGGAGGGTCGGGGGGGCGGGTACGGGCTCGTGCCTTCCGAGCGCGTCATCGAGCGTGGTCAGGGCCAGCCCCCCACGGTTCGCCTCCTCGAGCACCGCTTCGAGCCATGCTACGCCCTCGTACCACCAGTGACCGAGCAGCTCGGTGTCCAGGGCGCACACGCACACGCCGCCGTCGTGCACCCGCGACCGCACCCGAGCGACGAAGTCGGCCGCATGCTCGCGGGCGAGCGCCAGCGCGGCGTCGCGGTCGTACGCGCCACCGTCGTTGGCCCACACGCGATGGCGGTGGTAGGTGTGCCGGTGATAGTCGCGGTAGGCGCTGGCCGCGGGATAGCCGGCGTCTCCCCACACGAGGTCGATCGTCGCGCGATCGATCGGCCATAGGACCGGGCCTTCGTCGGTGACCAGCGCTCTCAAGTGCTCGCGCGCTCCGAGTCCGAACGCCTCGGTGAGCTCGACGCAGGTGGCGTGCACGCCGCAGTCCTCGAGCAGCCCGTCGAGCCAGGGCGCATGGGCGCACTCGGGGAGCCAGAACCCCCCGTTCCAGTGCCCGAACCGGCGCCGGTGCGAGGCGATCGCAGTCTCCACCTGGAGCGCGACCCCGGCGTCGGTCGCCAGCAAGGGCAGGACGGCGTGGGTCGCGGACGAGGTCCAGCTAACGTGCGGCCCGAGGACGCCGAGCAGGTCACCGCCGATCACGTCGAGGCGGTCGGCGGCGGCGGCGTACTCGGCGGCCGAGCGCTCGAGCTCGCCGGCCAGTCCACCCTCCCCCGCGGCGCGCACGCTCTCGATGTCGAGCCGGTGCGACTCGGGACGAATCTCGCGCAGCCAGCGGATGCACCGCTGCATCGCCCCAGGTGCCTCGAACTGGTCGCACAACACCGGAGTCAGCGACAGCGTTACCGGCGCCCTCCCGAGCACTCCGAGCAGCGGCACATACGAGGTCGCGATCGCCTCCCACAGCCACTCCTCGCCGAAGGGCCAGGTGCCGAAGCCCTCCACATAGGGCATATGCGTGTGGAGGACGATCGCTAGCTCGCCAGGCGACTTCATGGCCGACGGCCTCCCGATCACGCCCGGCACACCGCCAGGAAGTCGAGCGCCTTGTCCAGCCGGCCAGGCCGCACGGCGAAATCGCTCGACGCGAGCGCCGGCGTGAAGCGGTCGTAGAAGGGCGCGGTGAGGCCGAGCCACTCATGGACGCGATCCCAGCCGAGCCGGAGGGCGAGCTCGTGGGCGCGCAGCTTCCGGGCGTGGAAGACCCCCAGCACGTCGACGCTCTCGAAAGCGCCCAGGCACAACGCCGAGAACTCCTCGGCGCGGTACTCGCGCAGATGCCAGGGATTGTCTGACTTGACGGCGCCCGGCGGTGCCAGTGTCAACAGGTTGGGCGTCGAGACGTAGCCGACGCCGCCGGGGGCGAGGATGGCCGCGAAGTGCTCGAGCGCGGCGGCCGGATCGTGGAGGTGCTCGATGGTCTGGAGGAATACGACCGCGTCGCAGGACGCCGAGTCGCCGAACCCGTCGAGGAGCGCGCGCTCGAAGCTGAGGTTCTGGCGCAGGTAGCGACGACGGGCGTGCTCGTGGGCCTCGGGGTTGGCGTCGACACCGACGACGAGGGCCGCCGAGCGCGAGAGGATCTCGGAGCCGTAGCCCTCGCCGCAAGCCATGTCGATCACCCGCTGCCCGGCTACGCGCGCCCCGATCCACTCGTAGACGGCGAGGTGGCGGCGGAACCAGTAGTTCTCGGCGGGCACGTCGGGAAGCGTCCGCTCTCCCGTCAGCTCGAGTGCCGGCACCCCAGGCGGCTGGCCACTCTGGACGTAGGCATCTGCTGTCACGACGTCACAGGGTATTGTCCACCCGGCCATGGAGGCACTCCGGACGGCGGACGAGATCCGCGACGTCAACACGCGCTATCACGACGTGGCGGCCGCCAGCTATGACGCGAAGTGGGGTATCGACTTCGGCGATGTCGGCCAGGCGCAGGTGCTCGGGAAGATCAGCAAGCTCCTCGGCGACGAACTGCGCCGCGGCTATGCGCGCGGCCTCGAGATCGGCGCGGGAACCGGCTACTTCAGCCTCAACCTGCTCCAGGCCGGTGTCCTCCAGGAGGCGACGTGCACCGACATCTCTGCGGGGATGGTCACGACGCTGGCCGCCAACGCCCGGCGCCTCGGCCTCGAGGTCAAGACGGCCTGGGCCGACGCAGAGTCGCTCCCCTTCGCCGACGCGAGCTTCGACCTGGTGTTGGGCCACGCAGTGCTCCACCATCTCCCCGACTTGCCGGGCGCGTTCGCCGAGTTCCGTCGCGTGCTGCGCCCCGGGGGCCGGATGGTCTTCGCGGGCGAGCCATCTCGAATCGGCGACCGGCTGGCCAGGGTGCCCAAGCGCGCGGCCAGCTTGCTCGCGCCCGCCTGGCGCACGCTCCTGAAGCTCTCTCCGGCCAGCCCGCCCGCCGACGCCGACGCCAAGGCCGCCGCGGATCACGCTCTCGAGGACCGGGTCGACATTCACGCCTTCGCCCCTAGCGACCTGTCAGAGCTCGCGTGCCGCGGGGGCTTCGAGGCGATCAACGTCCGCGGCGAGGAGCTGCTCGCGAACTGGTTCGGATGGATTAACCGCGGACTGGAAACGACGGCCGAGCCCACCGAGATCCCCCGCCTGTGGATCAATTACGCCTACCACGGATACCTGCTCCTGCAGCGGGTGGACGAGCGCCTGCTCGAGCCCTACCTGCCGCCGGCCATCTTCTACAACCTCCTGCTCACCGCGCGCAAGCCCCGCTAGTGCCCGACACCCACACTCCGGGCGGCTACCCTCCCTGTGTGCCCGATCGGCTCGTTCGCGACTTTCCGCTCTTCCCGCTCGGCCTCGTAGCACTTCCCGGCGAGCTCATTCCGCTGCACATCTTCGAGCAGCGCTACAAGACGATGATGAACGAGTGTCTGCAGGACGACGGCGAGTTCGGCATCCTGTGGCTGTCTGACGAGGGCTTGCGCGAGAACGGATGCGCGTGTGAGATCGACCGGGTGCTCGAGCGCCTCGACGACGGCCGGATGAACATCCTCACGCGGGGCACAAGAGTGTTCCGGGTCCTCGAACGGCGCGAGCACCTCCCCTACCCGGCAGGCACGATCGAGTTTCTCTCCGACCGCGAGGAGACGGTCGACGAGACGCTCCTCGCGCAAGCGCACGAGGTCTACGCCGATCTCGTCAAGCGTGCCACCGACCGCGACCCGGATGCCGAGGAGCTCGCGACGATGGGCGCCTACGCGATGGCGGCCACGGTCGACTTCGGACTTGACGCCAAGCAGGGCCTGCTCGACCTGCGCTCGGAGAACGCACGGCTGCGGCTGGTGACGCGGCTGTTCCGCGCCGCGCTCAAGCGGCTCGACTTCGTCGACCGCGCGCAGGCCCGCGCGCGCTCGAACGGCAAGGTCCGCTTCAACTAGCGCGGATCAACCGTGTCGTGGAAGCGAGGGCTCCTCCCAAGAGGGTTGGCGACGGCCGTCATGACGGAGCCCGGCGAGCATTAGCGCTGGGACACGTCGACCCTGACGCTCTTGGTGAAGGTGTTGGCCGACTGCTTGATCGAGGGCGCGTTGTCCGTCCAGATGCCGAAGAACTCGCGGCTGAGCCGGTTGCCGCGTATCACGGTTCCCTGCAGCCGGGTCACCAGGCTGTAGACGATGATCCCCACGGTGTGACGGATGCCGGCGTCGGTGTCCCCAGGAGCGCCGCTCGGGTAGCCGTGGAGGCCGTCGTGGCTGAACGAGTTGCCGATGATCTGGTTGCCGTTGAAGTCTTGGCCGGTGAGGTGGGCGTGGATGGTGAGTCCGCCGAGGCCGTTGTTGTTGGCCACGTTGCCCTTGATGAGGTTCGAGTAGACGCCGGCCCCGGCCATGCCGGAAGCGAGGAGGATCCCCCCGCCCAGGCTCTTGGTCCCGTTGCCATTCACGGTGTTGTTGAGGACCCGGTTGTCGTAGACGCCGCCCGTGCTCGGGGTTGGCCCCGTCGCGGTGTACGCGCTGCCGCTGTGTCCGACCAGGGTGATGCCGCACGCCGAGGGGTTGTTGACCACGGTGTTGTCCGACACGAGGTTCGCGTAGGTGGGCCCGACCTCGTCTGTCAGGAGGATGCCGCCGGTGTCGTGCTTGACGAGGTTGCCTGACACCGTGGCGTGGTTGACCGCCTCCAGGTGCACCCCTTCGCCGCAGTCGCCGGGGACGTTCCCGTCGGGCAGGCACGTACCGGTCGGGTTGGCGGCGAACGACCCCGTGTCGTTGAAGAGAACCATGTTGTCGGCGATCGTCACCCGCGAGGTGCTCAGGGCGAGGATGCCCTCCTGGACCGCGTGCTCGACGGTGAAGCCGCCGACCGTGGCGCCGCTGGCGCCGCTACCGGTGATGAGGATGCCGTTGGTCTGGCCGCTGGCGTCGATGACGGTCGTGGTCGCACCCACGCCGATGAGCTTGATGTCCTTGGCGACCGTAATCGACTCACGGTAGGTCCCGCTCTCGACGGTCACGATGTCGCCCGTGGCCGCCTGGGCGACGGCGGCGCCGATCGTCGGGCAGGGCGCGAGCTTGGTGCACCCCGTGCCGTCGTGACCGTTCGTGTTCACGTACAGCGTGTTGGCCGCCGCGGAGCTCGCGCCGACCGTAACGAACGCCGCCGTGGCGGCGAGCAGGGAGGTGAGCTTGTGTTTTCTCATTGCTCAGGCGAGATCTCGTCGTGTATCTCGATCCGGTCTCGCTCGCCGATGGCGCGGTGGACCTTAGCTGGGCTCCCGAATGCCACCACGCCCGAGGGCAGGTCGCGCGTGACGACGGCCCCGGCACCGACCACCGTGTCGTTCCCGATGCTCACCCCGGGCCGACGATAGCGCCGGCACCCAGCCACACATTGTCACCGATCGTGATCGGCTCGGCAAGCTCCCATCCCAGCCCGCGCGGCTCGGGATCGATCGGGTGGGTAGCGGTCACGAGCTGAACCTGCGTGGCGATCTGGCACGCCGCTCCGATGGTGATCGGCGCCGCGTCGAGCATCACGCAGTCGTAGTTGACGAAGGTTCCGGTATCGATCGTGATGTGCGCGCCGTAATCGCACCGGAACGGAGGCTGGATCACGACACCGGCGCCGACGCGGCCGAGGAGCTCGCCGAGCAGGCGCTCCCGCTCGCCCGGCTCGGCGTGGCGTGTGGCGTTGTAACGCTCGAGGATCGCCTGCGCCCGAGCGTGGGCGGCGGCGATCTCGGGATCGTCGAAGCGGTAGAGCTCGCCACGCAGCATCCGCTCCTTCATTCCCACCTCAGTGCTTGGCGGTGAAGGTGAGCGTTCCCGTCTTGCAGGTCATCGGGTGGATTCCGCCGGTGGTCAGCGTCGCGCTCAGCGTCCCCTTGACGCTGTTGCCTAGGAAGAAGCTACCGGCGAGCTTGATGACGGTCTCTGAGTTTAGATGCGCGGTGCCGCTGAACTTGTTGTTCGTGATCGCGAGCGCCACCTTGCCCTTGTTACCGGTGAACTCGCCGCACGACCCGTACTTGGCGATGTAGTTGACGTTGACCACCTTTCCGCTGTTCACCTTCAGACTGATCGCGAGCCCCTGGCTCGTCGTGCCCGTATACACCCCAGACGTTGCCGCCGACGCAGCGGCTGCCGTCGCCACCGCTAGCACCGACCCAAGTACCACCATTCTGCGAACCACGGCCCCTCCTTAGTTGTTGACGTACGCGGACTTTAGAGATAGTTGCGCGGCCCGACGAGCGGTGGTGTGGAGGCGATTCCCGAACCTGTCCGTGATCGGCTTGGCGCGATTTCAGGTCTGCGTATACACAACCATGAACGCGCCGAAGATCAGGCAGTAGATCCCGAACGGGATCAGGTTCCGCGTACGGAAGTAGCGGGTCAGGAAGTGCACGGTGAATACGCCGGCGATGGCGGCGCAGACGGCGGCGATGAGGGCCTCCTTGCGCACACCGTGATCGCCGAGCGGACCGGTGAGATCGCCGATCTTGTACACCCCGGCGGCGAGGATGATCGGGGTCGCGAGGAGGAAGGCGTAGCGGGCCGCGTCGGCGTTGTCGAGCCCGCGGGCGAGCCCGGCCGACATGGCGACGCCGTCACGGCTGATGCCCGGGATCAGAGCGGTCGCTTCGGCCAGGCCGACCATGCCCGCCTCCTTGAACTCGAGCGTCTCGAGCTTGCGCCCGCCATCCTCCTTGACCCCCTCGCGCAGCGCGAGCTCCCGTACCTCGGCGCGTCTGCGAAGCCGTTCGGCGGAGATGAGGATGACCCCGTTGACCATCAGGAAGATCGCCGCCGACGTGGGTTTCGCCAGGGCGACGCGCACCGTGTGTTCAAGCGCGACCCCGAGAATGCCCACGGGAATGCTCGCCACTACGATCAGCCACGCGAGCCGTTCCGTCGGGGTGTCGATGCGGCGCTTGGGGAGCGTCCGGAAGAAGGCAGTGATGATCTCGATCCAGTCGCGCCAAAAGTAGATGAGCAGTGCGAGCGCGCTTCCCACATGGAGCATGACCACGAATGCGAGCCAGAAGGACTCGGGCTTGGACTGCGCGTTCACCAGGTTGTGCCAGCCGAACAGGGTCGGGAAGAGCACCGTGTGCCCGAGGCTCGAGACCGGGAACAGCTCGGTCACGCCCTGGAGGACCCCGAGGACCACGGCCTGGAAGGTGGTGATCGGATCCTGGACGTGATGGACGGTGGCGAGCAAGAGGCGCACGAGCGGCAACCCTACCGGCCGGAGCCTAAAGCGAGCCTAACCCCCGGCCCCGCAGCTCGGCTCTACCTGCAGCACGTACTGCTCGAGCTTCGCCAGCTCGGGACGATGCGCCGCCGACGTATCGGGGAACGAGAACGTCCCTTTCGGCATGCGGACCTGGAACCGGTAGAGACTGCCCGGCGGCGACGGGGGATCGAGTTTCTTGCGGGCATCGGGATCGAGCTGGCCGACGAGCGAGCGCGCCACGATCAGGAGCCGGTCCGAGAGCGGCTTCGCCGGCCCGCGGTCACAGCTGATCGTTCCACCGTCGTTGATGACGACGGTCAGCGGCTTGCCCGCGCCGCCCGTACGGGTGACGGCGAAGAGATCGGGCGCCTGCACGGCGAGCCCACAGCCCGACAGCGCCGCGGCCATGAGAGCGGCGGCCGCGAGGGCGGCGAGCGAGGGTCTCCTCGGGCACCTCGTCGACCGTCGCATGTCAGGCGCTCGCCTCCTCGACGACAATCGCCGCGCCGCCCCGGCGCTCGTCGCCCCCGCCCGAGAATCCACCGATCGGGTGCCGCTCCACCGCTTGGACGCCGCCGAAGAACAGGTTGCGGTCGCGGAAGCGCGCGATCGCCCGGCCGGCGGCTTCAAGCGCCGCGGGGTCGATGCCCGGCTCGACATAGACCACGCCGTCCTCGAAATGGACCCGCGGCGCCTGGACCGCGGGGCCGGCGCGCTGACCCTGGTCGACCACGCGAATGATGGTCTGGAGGATTGCCGAGCGAATCCGGTTCGACCCGGCGCTCCCGAGCACAAGCTCGGGCGAGCCGTGGCGGAGGACAACGGTCGGCGCCATCATGCTCGGCAGCCGCCGACCCGGCTGGTGGCGGTGGAAGCCGAGGGGATTGAGGTCCTGCTCGCCGAGCATGTTGTTGAGGTGGATGCCGGTGCCCGGGACGACCTCGCCCGAGCACGATCCGTTCGAGCACGTGACCGAACAGGCGCAGCCGTCCCGGTCGAGGACGGCGATGTGCGTCGTCGAGCCGAGCGGCCCCGCATCGACCCCGCGCGAGGAGAGGAACCGAGCGGCAAAGTCGGGCTCATCGAGGCCGGCCAGGAACTCTGGGGTGCGCTCGCTCTGCGCGTGCTCCATGACCTCGACGAGCCGCCCGAGGCGGGGTGAGACAGGGTCGGCGTCGAGCAGGGCGAGTGCGTAGGCGATGAGGATCCCCCCGGCCGACGGCGGCGGGTTCGTGAGCACCTGGCGCCCCCGGTAGGGCACCCGCACCGGCTCGCGGTCCCGGACTTGGTAGGCAGCCAGATCCTCGGCGGTGAGCATCCCACCGCGATCGCCGATCCACTCGGTCACCGTTCGCGCGATCTCTCCGGTGTAGAAGGGCGCCGCGCCCTCGGCACCGAGCCGCTCGAGGGCGTCCGCGAGCTCGGGCTGGCGGATCGTGTCCCCGGCGCGCAGCACTTCGCCATGGGGGGCGAAGATCGCCGAGCTCTCGGGCGTGGCCGTCGCCACCCCGGCGAGGATCTCGAGCACGTAGGCCTGCTCGATGCTGAGCTCTACCCCCTCGCGGGCCAGGGCTGCAGCCGCTGGCACGAGCTCGGCGAGCGAGATCCGGCCGAAGCGACCGGCGGCCTCGCACAGGCCGGCCGGCGTCCCGTAGGTGCCGACGGAGGCGGCGCCGATGTTGAAGACCTGGACCGCGTCCCCGAATGAGACGGTAACGGGGATGAGCTCGGCCATGCGGGGCGCGCCGGGCCCGCGACCGGGCGCCTCGACGAAGAAGTCAAGGAGGACGGGCGCCTGCCCCGGGGCCACCACGAGCATGTAGCCCCCGGCCCCAAGCCCGGTGAGCAGCGGCT
>JALYZL010000289.1 GCA_030948875.1 Actinomycetota bacterium | reverse complement strand
CGTCGACGAGGCCGAGCTCGATCGCTGCCGCGGCCAGGACGGCGCCGCCGATCGAGACGTCCTTGTCGGTCGCGTCGAGCGCCGCAGCGGCCTCCTCGGCCACCGACGCCTCGGCGAGCCGGGCGTTGCCCTGAACGCTGTCGAGCGTGCGGCTGAAGACGACCTTCGGGATAGCGCACCAGACGTCGGCGAACGCGGCCCCGAGCTCGTTGTCGCGCATCGACGGATCCGTCTCCCACACAAGCATGGTCTCGTAAAGCCTGCGGCCGCACAGATAGCCGCCGAGCTCGCGTGTCTGCGCGATGTGGAAACGAAACTGCTCCTCGCTAGGGACCGTCCACCCGAACGCGCCCTCGCGGTCGGCGATAAAGCCATCCACCGAGACGCTCATCGAGTAGATCAGCATGGCTTCACGCTCATCGCACCGAAGCGACGGACGATGATCGCGATGAGTTCACCATCGAGCTTGACATCGGGCTCCCCTTCCTTCTGCAGGCCGCTCTGCCACAGCTAATGACCGATCGGGAGACGAAAACTCATCGTCGTGGGCGGTCCAAGCGATCATACGGCCATTGCCGACGCCGCCCTGAGATCCCGGAAGCGGAACCCCTTACGGCGCGGGGTGAGCAGGCCGGGCGCGACGTGGCGAGCCTACGGCGATGGTTCCGCACGGGGATCCCGAAACGGAACGCGTCACGGCGCGGGTCGTCCCGACCGCCGGACCCACGCTCGCGATGATCGCGGACGCAGCTTGCACGGTGAGCTCCTTCACGGACATTCCGGCTTTCGGCGGGCGCGCGGGTTGCAACCGCCGGCGGCAGCGGGAAGCGTTTGCCGGTGCGCCACGACTGGGAGCCGGAGGACCTGCTCGCCTCATGGACGCTGGTTCAGGCCGTCTGGGAGCTGGTGCCAACAAGGCAGGCGCGACGCGGCTCGGGTTCGCGCTACTGCTGAAGTTCTTCGAGCTGGAGGCTCGGTTCCCCCGCGACCGCGGCAAGCTGCCGGCGACGGCGATGGCGTTCGTGGCCGAGCAGGTCGGCGTCCCAGCCGGCGAGTTGGCGGGCTATGACTGGACCGGCCGCTCGATCAAGTACCACCGGGCGCAGGTTCGCGAAGCGTTCGGGTTCCGCGAGTCGACGGTCGCTGATGAGGACCGCTGGACGGACTGGCTGCGGGGAGAGGTTGCCCGGTGGAGCTGAGCGAGGATCGTGTCCGCGACGTTGTTGCGGCGTTGCCGCAGCGAGCGGATCGAACCGCCGGGCAGCTCACGGATCACCAGGGTGCTCGGCGCCGCCCACGCCGCGTATGAGTCCGAGTTCGCGACGCGAAGGGTCGATCGACTCTCCGCGGCCGCCGTCGAGCGGCTCGCGCAGCTGGTGATCGAGCCGGCGGGTGAGGCGATCGGTGGTGGCACCGGGTTTCTCGCCGAGCTGAAGGCCGATCCTGGCCGCGTGGGCCTGAAGACGCTGCTGGCCGAGATCGAGAAGCTCGAGCAAGTCCGCGCGATCGGCCTTCCGTGCGACCTGTTCGCTGGCGCTTCGGAGCGCCCCGTGGCGGCATGGCGGGCCCAGGCGGCGAAGCTCTACCCCTCAGACCTGCGCGCCGCGCCCGAGCCGGTGCGCCTGACGTTGCTCGCCGCGTCGTGCTGGTCGCGGACGGCGGAGATCACCGACGGGCTCGTGGATCTGCTGATCGAGCTCGTTCACGGCACCGGCACCAGGGCCGAGAACCGCGTCGAGCGAGACCTGATCAGCGATCTGCGCCGCGTGCGCGGCAAGGAGGGCATTCTGTTCGCCTCGCTGAGGCAGCGATCGAGCACCCCGACGACGCGGTCCGCGAGGCGGTGTTCCCAGTTGTCGGCGAGGGCACGCTGCGTGACTTGGTGCGCGAGGCCAAGGCGAACGATCAGGCGTTTCGTCAGCGCGTACGGACAGTCCTTCGCTCCTCGTACTCCTCGCACTACCGGCGGATGCTGCCGCGTCTGCTCGGCGCGCTCGAGTTTCGCGGCTCGAACACCGCCTACCGGCCTGTGATGGACGCGCTTGAGCTCCTCACGCGCTACCGCGAGAGGCCCGGTCAAGATCGCTTCTACCCGGCTTCAGAGCGGGTCGACGGCGTCGTCCCCCGGGACTGGCGCGCAGCCGTCGTTGACGAGACCGGCCGGATCGAGCGAATCCCCTACGAGCTATGCGTCCTGCGAGCGCTCAGGGACACGATCCGCCGCCGCGAGATCCCCGTCGTCGGTGCGAACCGATGGCGCGATCCTGAGGGCGACCTCCCGAGCGACTTCGAGGCGAACCGCGACGTGCACTACGCGTCACTGCGCCGGCCAATCGACCCCGGGGCGTTCATCGCTGACCTTCAGGGCCGCCTCACCGCGGCGCTGAGCGCCCTCGACCGCGCGATCGCCAACGACACGACCGGCGGGGTGCGGATCACGAGCCGTCGCGGCGAGCCGTGGATCGTCGTCCCGACGCTCGACGCCCTGCCCGAGCCGCAGACGCTGCACGCGCTCAAGCAGGAGGTGCTGCGCCGCTGGGGCACGCTCGATCTGCTTGATCTGCTCAAGCACGCCGACGCGTTCACCGAGTTCACAACCGAGTTCAGCTCCGTCGCGTCGCGGGAGATCACCAGCCGCACCGTGCTGCGCCGCCGCCTGCTGTTCGTCCTCTTCGCCCTCGGGACGAACATGGGGATCAAGCACATCGTCGACGGCGCCGCCGAGGCCGGCGAGAGCGAAGCCGCGCTCCGCCGCGTCCGCCGGCTCTATGTCAACCGCGCGAATCTACGGCGCGCGATCGTACGGCGCGCGATCGGCAAGCTCGTCAAACACGACCTTTGAGACCCGACAAGCCGCGCTCTGGGGCGAGGGGACCGCGTGCGCGTCGGACTCCAAGAAGTTCGGCTCGTGGTCGTCGAACCTGATGAGGGAATGGCACGCCCGCTACGGCGGGCTCGGCGTGATGATCTACTGGCACGTCGAGCGCAAGAGCGTCTGCATCTACAGCCAGCTGAAGACCTGCTCGGCCTCCGAGGTCGCGGCGATGCTCGAAGGTCTCCTGCGCCACGAGACCACTGCCGACGTCGAGCGCAACTACACCGACACCCACGGCGCGTCGATCGTGGGCTTCGCGTTCTGCTACCTGCTTGGCTTCCGACTGCTGCCGCGGCTCAAGCGCATCGGCGCCGCCCGCCTGTACGGCCCCGGCCTCGCCGACGACCCCGAGTGGCCCGAGCTCGCGTCGGTGATCTCCAACCGGCCGATCGACTGGGACCTGATCGCCCAGCAATACGACCAGCTCGTCAAGTACGCCACCGCCCTGAAGCTCGGTACCGCCGAAGCCGAACAGGTCCTGCGGCGTTTCACCCGCGGGGGACCCAAGCACCCGACCTACCAAGCCCTCGAAGAACTCGGCCGGGCAACCCGGACGATCTTCATCTGCGAATACCTCTCCGATCCCGCGCTGCGCCGAGAGATTCACGAAGGCCTCCAGGTTGTCGAGACATGGAACAGCGCCAACGGCGAGCTCTTCTACGGCAAGAACAAGGATCTCACCGGCCCCGACCGCGAAGAGCAAGAAATCTCGATGCTCGCCCTGCATCTCCTCCAGTCGGCGCTCGTCCACATCAACACGATGCTCATCGAACGCATCCTCAGCGAGCCGGCGTGGGCCAGCCGCCTGACCCCGGCCGACCGCCGCGCGCTCACGCCCCTGTTCTGGACGCACGTCAACCCCCTACGGCAAGTTCACGCTCGACATGGACAGCCAGCTCGACCTCGACCCGCCCGGAACCGTGCTCGTCGCAGGCTCGTTTGCCCCTGGTGACACCGACCCGAGTACTGGGCCGGATACAGGGCTGGCCGATCAGCTTGTCAACTGGTCACGCGCGTTGCTGCTCCATGCCTTGAGCAGTAGCGCCGTCAGCGTGACCCCCATCGGTAGCCCCCCAGTGCCACGCCGAACGTCGTCGGCGCTTTAGGCAAGGCGGCGGATCCAGCCAACGACACCGCGATCACACATGCGGACGATGTGCGCGGCGTGCGGTGTGCGCGTCTACGCCGCCCAGCGAAAGCCGGTGGCCTCGGGGCGCGGCGCCAGCGGGCTGGCCGGCAGGCCGCCCGGCGGGTCGTCCTCGTTGTAGGCGCTCGGCGCCACGTCGTTGGGCGC
>JALYZL010000443.1 GCA_030948875.1 Actinomycetota bacterium | reverse complement strand
GGGCACGGCATCGCTCGACCTGGGGTCCGGCGTGCGCGCGGTGGCCGAGTACGGGGTGCTCCGTTTCGAGCTCGCGACCCCGCCCGCTCACGCCCCGGCCCCGGCCAGCCTCGCCGTCCCCGGAGCGGTCGGGTTCGGCGCGTATGAGGTCCGCTGCGAGGTCGGGCCACCACAGCGGCGTCCCGGCAGCCTCGATCGCGCCGCGCTCGACGCTGAGCTGGTGGTGCGGACGTGGCGGCCCGGCGACCGGATGGCGCCGCTCGGCCTCGCGGGGACCAAGAGCCTTCAGGATCTGTTCACCGCGCGGCGGGTCGCGCGCAGCCGGCGGGCCACCGTGCCGGTGGTCGAGTCGCGCGGCGAGATCGTATGGGTGGCCGGGGTGGCGACCTCCGAGCGCTTCAAGGTAACCGCGAACACGCGCGAGGCCGTTTACCTGACGGCGACGCTGCGGTGACCCGGTATCCGACGCGACCCGCGAGGCCGTGTATCTGAGCGTCGTGGAGTCGCCGTCGGCGTTCGGGCCGGACACCACATAAACTGCCCCAAGGTGGACGACGACGCCATCGGGGACATCCTCGTGAAACCCGAGGAGCTGCAGAACCGGGTTCGCGAGCTAGCGGCCGAGATCTCGCGCGACTACGCGGATCGCGACCTCGTGCTGATCGGCGTGCTCAAGGGCGCGGTGTTCTTCCTCTCTGACCTCATGCGCCAGCTCAACGTGCCGTGCGAGGTCGACTTCATGGCCGTGGCCTCGTACGGATCGGCGACCAGGTCCTCGGGTGTGGTGCGGATCCTCAAGGATCTCGATGCCGTGATCGAGGGCCGTGACGTGCTCATCGTCGAGGACATCGTCGACTCCGGCCTCACGCTCCAGTACCTGCTGCGAAATCTCGGCGCACGCAACCCGCGCTCGCTCGAGGTCTGCGCGCTGCTGACCAAGCCCGAACGGCGTAAGGTGCAACTCCCCACCCGCTACGTCGGGTTCGAGATCCCCGACCGGTTCGTGATCGGCTACGGGCTCGACCATGGCGAGCGCTACCGCAACTTACCGTTCGTGGCAGCGTTGAAGGAATGATGGGTGGCGGCCGCCTGCGGCGGGGCATGAAATCCAAGTGCTACGCTTGACCATTCCCCGCGGAGACCACCCGGCGCGATGCGCGGAAACCCGACCATGAGCAGGTTCTTCAAGAGCGCAGCCTTCCCGATCCTCATCGTGGTCGTGCTCGCCTTCTTTGCCCAGAAGCTGATCGGCGGCAACAGCCACACGCCTAAGCCGACGTTCGGCCAGCTCGTGACGTATATCCAGAAGGGCGAGGTAAAGACGCTCTCGCTCGACCAGAAGGATCTGAGCGCCTCGGCGACGATGACCCAGGCCGGGACGCAAGACGCGGGCGTTCAGAAGTTCTCGGTCGGCTACCCGAACAACTTCGTCACACAGCTCATCACGCTGGCGCAGAAAGATCTCGCCGCCGGCCCATCCGGTCTCGACGTCTCGAGCACGTCGAGTAGCGACTGGCTCGGCCTGCTCACGACGATCCTCCCCTTCCTCATCTTCATAGGCCTGTGGATCTTCCTCATGAATCAGGTCCAAGGCGGTGGATCGAAGGTCATGTCGTTCGGCAAATCGCGCGCCAAGCGCCTGTCGGTCGACTCGCCCAAGATCACGTTCCGTGACGTCGCTGGGGTCGACGAGGCGGTCGAGGAGCTCCACGAGATCAAGGAGTTCCTCGAGAACCCGAAGAAGTTCCAGGCCCTTGGTGCGCGCATCCCCAAGGGCGTCCTCCTCTACGGCCCTCCGGGCACGGGCAAGACGCTGCTCGCCCGCGCCGTAGCCGGCGAGGCGGGCGTGCCTTTTTTCTCAATCTCGGGCTCGGACTTCGTCGAGATGTTCGTCGGGGTCGGCGCCTCGCGCGTGCGCGACCTCTTCGAGCAGGCCAAGCAGAACTCCCCGTGCATCATCTTCATGGACGAGATCGACGCCGTCGGCCGCCACCGCGGGGCCGGACTGGGGGGTGGCCACGACGAGCGCGAGCAGACGCTGAACCAGCTCCTCGTCGAGATGGACGGCTTCGAGATGAAGGACAACATCATTCTCATCGCCGCCACCAACCGCCCCGACATCCTCGACCCGGCGCTCCTGCGTCCCGGGCGCTTCGACCGCCAGATCGTCGTCGATCGCCCCGATCGCCTCGGCCGCAAGAAGATCCTCGAGGTGCACACCCGCGGCAAGCCGCTCGGGCGGGAGATCGACGTCGACGTCCTCGCGGGTCAGACCCCGGGCTTCACCGGTGCCGACCTATCGAACCTCGTCAACGAGGCCGCCCTCCTCGCCGCCCGTACGGGCAAGCGCGAGATCACCCAGGTCGAGCTCGAGGAAGGGATCATGCGCGTGATCGCCGGTCCCGAGAAGAAGACCCGGGTCATGAGCGAGAAGGAGCGCCGCATCACCGCCTACCACGAGATGGGCCACGCGATCGTCGGCCACTACCTGCCGTACTCCGATCCGGTTCACAAGATCTCGGTCATCTCCCGCGGCCAGGCGCTCGGTTACACGATCTCGCTGCCCACCGAGGACAAGTTCCTGACGACTCGCGCGGAACTCCTCGACACCATGGCCATGACCCTGGGCGGTCGCGCCGCGGAGGAGACCGTGTTCTCCGAGGTGACCACGGGCGCCTCCAACGACCTCGAGAAGGTGACGGCGACGGCCAAGCAGATGGTCATGCGCTTCGGCATGAGCGAGAAGCTCGGCCCGCGCGTGTTCGGCCACGACCACGGCCAGCCCTTCCTGGGGCGGGAGTTCTCCTCCGAGCCCGACTACTCCGACGAGATCGCCCGCGAGATCGACGACGAGATCCGCCGGATCGTGGAGTCGGCGCATCAGCAGGCCAGGGACATCCTCGGCCAGTACCGCGATTCGCTCGAGAAGCTCTCTGAGGTTCTCCTCAAGCGCGAGACGATCGAGAAGGGCGAGTTCGAGGCCCTGCTCGATGGTCAGACCGAGCTCGAAGTATTCGGCGCCGAAGCGCCCGCGCCGCCTCAGCTTCCCGTCCCGCCGGCGACCGCCGATCGCGCCGGCCGCGAGGCCCCGAGGCCGCTGCCCAGGCCCGGCCTGGCCGGCGGTACGGCGGAGGCTAGGGGGCTTGAGCTCCCGGAAAAGCCTGAGCTCGCCTGACCCCCAGTCGCGGATCGTCCGGACTCTGCTGGTAGCGACGCGCGTCTGGCTGCCCCTAGTCATCGCCATCGTGGGCGCCGTCTTCACCGTCATCGGCCACGGGCGGACGAACCTCGCGGCGGTCGGCGTCTGCCTGCTCCTCGTGGCCCTCACCGTCTGGCTGCTCAACTGGCTGTTCCGGATGAGCCTCGAGAGCAATCGCGAACGCGAGGACGAGGAGGAGGCGCGCCGGGTCTTCGATCGGACCGGGCAGTGGCCGGATGGACTCTGAGGAGTCGGCTGGCGCCGACTCCTTTGAGAGTTCGGTCGACGGTGCGAAATCGGATGGCGCTACTAGCGCCGAACTCCCGGGTGCCGGCGGGACTTATCGGATCATGGGCGTGGTCAACGTCACGCCCGACTCGTTCTCCGACGGCGGGCTCTACCTGGATCCCGCCGCGGCGGTCGAGCATGCCATCGAGCTCGCGAACGAAGGCGCCGCGATCCTCGACGTCGGCGGCGAGTCGACGCGGCCCGGCGCCGAGCCGGTGTCGGCGGAGGAGGAGCTCCGGCGCGTGCTGCCGGTGATCGAGGGGCTCGTGGCGGCTGGGGTGCGGGCGCAGATCTCCATCGATACCTCGAAGGCCGCCGTCGCGGCGGCGGCGCTCAACGCGGGCGCGACGCTGGTGAACGACGTGACCGCGTTCCGCTCCGACCCGGGGATCGCGTCGCTGGTGGCTGCGAGCGGCGCCGACTGCTGCCTCATGCACATGCTCGGCGAGCCGCGGACGATGCAGCGGGAGCCGCGTTACGAGGACGTGGTCTCCGAGGTCAAGGCGTTTCTCGAGCAGCGCATGGCCTCTGCCATCTCGGCGGGCGTGGCCGACGAGCGGATCCTGCTGGACCCGGGGATCGGGTTCGGCAAGACGGGCGCCAACAACCTCGAGCTCCTGAGCCGCCTCGACGAGATCGTCGCGCTCGGGCGGCCGGTCGTCGTGGGGACCTCGCGCAAATCCTTCCTCGGCCGCCTGGCCGGCGGCCGGGCCACCGACGAGCGCCTGGCGGGGACGATCGCGACGAACGTGATGGCCTACGAGCGCGGCGCCAGTGTCTTCCGGGTCCATGACGTGCGCCCCGTCCACGACGCCCTCGCGGTGGCGGCTGCTACGGTCCGAGCGGGATGTCGGAGCACCACGACGCCGACGAGTTCGACGACCTCGACGAAGGCGCTGACGAGGGCGACGAGGAACGCTCCGAGCCCGAGGTAACGATCGAGATCAGCGGCCTGTCGCTCTTTACCCACGTCGGGGTGACGGCCGCCGAGCGCGAGGTCGGCCAGCGCCTGCTCCTCGACATCAGGATCGATGTCGGCGACTGCGACGCGACGATCACCGACCGCATCGAGGACACCATCGACTACGGGCAGGTGTGCGAGGCGGCGAACCTGGTGGCGCAGCAGCGCTCCTACAAGACGCTCGAGCGCTTATGCACAGCGATCGCCGATCGACTGCTCGAGCGCTACGAGGCCGTCGCTGTGTGGGTCAAGGCGGCCAAGCCCGAGCCTCCGCTGCCGCTACCGGTGGGCGAGGTCTCCGTCGAGGTCTGGCGCGAATCCTGAACACGAGCTTGACCGGCTACCTCGGCCTTGGCTCCAACGAAGGCGATCGCCGCGGCCACCTCGAGGGCGCGGTCCGCGCGCTCCCCGAGCACGGCGTCGTCGTGACCACCTCCTCCGCGGTGTACGAGACCGAGCCGGTGGGTGAGGTGCTCGATCAGCGGGAGTTCTTCAACGCCTGCGTTCGCGTGGAGACGGAGCTGGCGCCCGAGAGGCTGCTCGACGTCTGCAAGGCCGTGGAACGCGCGCTGGGACGCGCGCCCGGGGCCATTCGCCACGGGCCCCGTCCGATCGACATCGACCTCCTCCTCCTCGACGGGATCGAGCTCAGCACCGAGCGCCTGACGCTGCCGCACCCCGAGGTGCTCGCCCGGCGCTTCGTGCTCGTGCCACTGCTCGAGCTCGACCCCGACCTCGTCGTGCCCGGAGCCGGACGCCTGGCGGTCGCGCTCGCCGCGCTCGGCGAAGGTCAGGCCGTCCGGCGCGCCGGGCCGCCGCTCGCATGAGGCCCCGCCCACCAACGTCCGTACTTCCCCCGTCCTCCGCGCGGGGGGGCACCGGATGACCGGGTGGCGAAGAAACGTAGACAATGTGCACATGTCCCACGGACAGGGAGTGTTTTCTCGCGCGCTGGCTCGGATCGCCGCGGTGGCGCCGTGAGCGGGGTCGAGCCCAAGGCGGTCATCCTCCACGGCCGCGCGATCAACTACATGCAGGCGGGGTCCGGCCCGGTGGTGCTGCTGATCCACGGGATGGCCGGGAACTTGAAGAACTGGCAGGAGGTGATCGAGCCGCTGGCGGGGCACTACACGGTGGTCGCCCCCGACCTTCCCGGGCATGGCGGATCGGCGCCGAGCCACGGGGACTATTCGCTCGGGGCGATGGCGGCCGTTTTGCGCGATCTGCTCGTCGCGCTCGGGCACGAGCGCGCGACGCTCGTCGGGCACTCCCTCGGCGGGGGGATTGCCATGCAGATTGCCTACCAGTTCCCCGAGCTCACCGAGCGGCTGGTCCTCGTGTCCAGCGGCGGCCTTGGCCCGGAGGTGAGTGCGATCCTCCGCGCCGCGGCGCTCCCGGGCGCCGATCTCTTCATCCACGCGACCGCCGCCGTGGGCAGCACCGTCGGGAGCCGGCTCGGTCGCGGGCTGGCGGCCATCGGGCTGCGCCCGAGCGCCGACGTTGGCGAGGTCGCGCGCGGCTATGCCTCGCTCGTCGACCGCGACCGCCGGGCAGCGTTCCTGGCGACGCTGCACGCCGTCGTCGGCACTCGCGGGCAGCGTGTCAATGCCAGCGACCGGTTGTACCTCGCCGCCGGCATGCCCGTGCTCATCATCTGGGGAGCCCGCGATCCGATCATCCCGGTCCAGCACGCCGTGGACGCGCACGCGGCGATCCCCGGCAGCCGTCTCGAAGTCTTTCCGGCGGTCGGCCACCTGCCGCAACTCGAGGCGCCCGGCCACTTCATCGCGGTACTCGAACGCTTCATCGCCGAGAGCGAGCCTGCGCGGTATGACTCAAAGCAGTGGCGCGGGCGGCTGCGCCTCGCCACCGGCGAAGCGTAGGCGTCGCGGCTCCGATCCAGGTTAAGCTCGCGCCTATGCTGCTGGTCGTCGATGTGGGGAACACCCAGACGCATTTCGGGGTCTGGGGCGAGCACGAGCTGCATGAGCACTGGCGCTTTGCCACCGTCCGTGACTCGACCTCCGATGAGCTGGGGGCGGCGCTCTCGAACCTACTCGCGCTGCGCGGCTTCGGCTTCGGCGACGTCGAGACGTCGATCCTCTCCTCGACCGTGCCCCAGCTCGTCGAGCAGTGGACGGAGATGGCGGCGCGCTATCTCGGGCACCGGATGCTCGCGGTGGGGCCGACGATCCGGACGGGCATGCCGATCCGCATCGACAATCCCCGCGAGGTCGGCGCCGACCGCCTCGTCAACGCCGTCGCCGCCTACGACCGGCTCGGCGGCCCTTGCGTCGTCGTCGACTTCGGCACCGCGATCACCTACGACGCCGTGTCGGCGGCGGGCGAGTATCTCGGCGGCCTCATCAGCCCCGGCGCGGAGATCTCGATCGAGGCGCTGTCTGAGCGCGCCGCGAAGCTGCCGAGGGTCGAGCTCGCCGAGCCCCGCTCGCTGATCGGGAAGTCGACCGTCGATGCGATCAGGTCGGGGATTGTCTACGGATTCGCCGGCCAGGTAGAGGGCATCGTCCGGCGCCTGCGCGAGCATGAGCTCGGCGCTAACACCCCGGTGATCGCCACCGGCGGCCTCGCCCGCGCCATCGTCCCCTTCATCCTCGAGACGATCGACGAGGTCGACGAGCTGCTCACGCTCAAGGGCCTACGCTTGATCTACGCGCGCAACGCGGGCTGACTGTCGCCCTCAGACGTCGCCCGGGATGGGCACGTCGGGAGTGCGCGCGACGGTCGCCGCGAGGATCAGGAAGGTGAGCGCCCGGCGCTCGTCCGGCATGGCGGCCACCGCCTCCTGGTAGGCGTCCAGGAGCCGGAGGATGGCCGCGAACACGGGCGCGTCGTCGATGTCGGCGGGCACGTCGCAGGCCAGGCGCGCGAGCGCCAGCATCTCTTCCGGGTCGCCACCGCGCATCGACGCCATCGCCGTGAGCATGAGAAACTCGGCGACCCGGTCGAGCAACACGTGCGCCGTGCGGTCGCGTGCGCCCACGGCCGGGCCGGCCGGCTCGAGCGGCTCGGCCGCCGCCAGCTTCAGGGCCTGGCCCGATCCCACCAGCCGAAGCTGCTCGGGGGATAGCCCCGCTTGGAGCGCCGAGCGCATCCCGAAGGCGGCGCCCATCATCGTCGAGCCGTACGGCGCGTCGCTGGCGAAGACGATCTGGCCGGGGGGGACGAGCGCGAAGAGCGCGGCGAGGTCGGCCGGCATCCACCACGCGGTGTCGAACAGGAGGTTGGGATGGTCCGGCGCGGCGTGCCAGATCCATCCCAGGTCGCAGATCCCCGCGTGCGCGAGGATGAGCCGGGCATCCGGGAACTCGCCCGCGAGCGCCACCGCGTGCTCACCGAGCGCCGGGATCCCGCGACCGGCGTGAATGAGGACCGGCAGCTCGCGCTCGGCCGCCAGCGCCACGAGCGGACGCACGCCGGGGTGGTCGAGGGTGAACTGCTCGGCGCGCGGGTGGAGCTTGATCCCGCGCGCGCCTCCGGCGAGGCAGCGCTCGGCCTCAGCGAGAGCGTGATCGTGGGGATTGACGCGGCAGAAGGGGACGAGCAGCCCGCCCGATCGCTCGGCCGCCTCGAGCACCATGTCGTTGGCGGGCGGATACCCGTCGGGCTCGTGCATCGGGAAGGTGAAGCCTCCGACGGCATCCGCGAGCCTCAGCGTGTCGATGATCTCCTCGGGGGCTGCCTTCATCCCGTCGGGATCGTTGTGGCCGATGTGGGTGTGGGCGTCGAAGAGCTCGAGACCGGGAACCTGGTCGAGCACGACGTCGTACCACGGTCGGATCACGCTCGCGAGGTCCATCGGTCAGAGGCTGTCATGTTCGTACCATGGATGCGTGTCCAGCCCGAAGCTCACCGATCGCTGGCGGCTCGGCTCAGGCCCCGCCGCCCTCACGATCCCCAACCGGGTCGTGCTCGCGCCGCTGGCGGGGATCGGCAACTGGTTCGTGCGCCTCCAGGCCAAGCGCCACGGTGCCGGCCTCGTGGTCTCCGAGATGGTCTCGAGCTTCGCCATCCATTACCGCAACGAGAAGACTTGCCGCGAGCTCCTGCGCATCCATCCGGACGAGCACCCGGTCTCGATCCAGCTCTTCGGGCACGACCCCGACGTGATGGAGTCCGCCGCCGAGACCGTCGCGGCGGCCGGGGCCGACGTCATCGACCTGAACATGGGCTGCCCGGTACCGAAGGTGTGCAAGACGGGCGCCGGCGCCGCGCTCCTCGACGATCCCGACCGCGCGGTGGCCCTGGCGCGGGCGGCGGCTCGAGGGAGCGGCCTGCCGGTGACGGTGAAGCTCCGCTCGGGGCAGCGGCCGGGAGAGCGCGCCGGGGTCTCGCTCGCCCACCGGCTCGTCGAGGAGGCCGGGGTGGTGGCGCTGTGCATCCACCCGCGACACGCCTCACAGCGTCACTCGGGCGTGCCCGACTACGACCTCGCGCGATCGCTGGTCGAGGAGCTGCCCGTGCCCGTGCTCATCTCCGGAGGTCTCCACACCGCCGCTCAGGCCCAGGCCGCCTTCGCGCAGACGGGCGCTGCCGGGGTGCTCCTCGCGCGCGGCTCGCTCGGGAACCCATGGCTGTTCGAGCAACTGCTCGGCACCCGCGAGGGCGACCCCACCCCCGCCGAGGTGTTCGCCGAGCTCGACTGGATCATCGACCGCGCGATCGAGCACCTCGGCGGGGACCGCGCCACCCGCTACCTGAGGAAGTTCTACCCGTGGTATATCGACCGGGTGGGCGGCGACCGCGCCCTCCAGGCGGCGCTGCAGGCCGCCCCGACGATCGCCGAGGTGCGGTGGCTGGTCGGGCTGGGAGAGGGCGTGGGGGCGGCGAACTAGCGCTGTGATTTGGGGCGGCCGGGGTTTGTTTCGGGCCGCCGGGCGATTTCGGGGGCCGGCGGGCGGTTTCGGGCGGTTTCGGGGGCGGGGTTGCGGAGCCCGGCGACTTGGCAGGGCACGCGACGTCGCTCGGCACCGAAGCGCTACCACTGTCACGCGCGCGCTGTTTTCGCGAGCGTGACGGGAGCCGCCGTGCTTTCCGGTACCAGCAGAGCCGCAAAGAACGGGCCCCCGCGCTGATCGGCCGACCGCTCCGCTCGAACTGATGTCTTCTGGTCCGGACTGTCCGGACCGATCGACAGCAGTTCGCGAGCGGCGTGTCATGGCGCATCCGTAGGGACGGGGATCACGGCTACAGCCCGGCAGCCCGGCAGCCGGGCCTGGGGCACCGGGCCGGCCGGCGGCCTCGTCGCCGTCGCTGCCCTCGCGGCCGCCGTACTC
>JALYZL010000273.1 GCA_030948875.1 Actinomycetota bacterium | reverse complement strand
TGCACCACCTGAATGCGTCCCTGCCCGCCTGTTGCATCAGATTGGTGCCGCCCGCAGGCCGAGAACCCCGACCTGATCGAGCCACCGGCCCACATCTCGCCTTGCCCCTCCCGAGGTAACCCGGGCTGCCGCATCGTCGCCCTTGGGATCGCGCGGTCCGAGCGTCCCCGAGGGTGGAAGCGATCGTGGCGCCAGGCGTGTTTCGCCGGTTCTGGGAGGATGCAACAGATGACGCGGGCGGTAGTGAAACTGAGCTGCTCGGGTTGCTACGCCGGAGCTGGGGCGCGTCTGGAGCCGGCTGGCTGGACTGCAGTTGACGTCGACTCGTCTATTGAGGTTGCCGCTTTCGTGCAATCCTTGGACGGGGACTTCGCCGCAACGGCCGAGCTCGGATGCGCGACCAGCCTCCTTCCCGGGGCGGAGGTCGTCTGCCCATCGCACCTGCGCGCGGGTGTGTCTTATGGTGGCGCCGGGTCGATTCTGTGGCGACTTGCGCCGACACTACGCATGGCCATGAGGGGCCCCCGGGGCGACGACACATTCGTGCAGTGCCCCGACTACCACGGACGTGTCGGCTGTCCGCTCGGTGCCCCAGAATGTCCTTGTGAATTTGACCCGACCAGAGCCTGACCATCGGATGACGCTTGATCCCGTGCTCCGCGACTTGTTCCTGCGCGCCTCTGAACAAGGTCTCGCGTCAGATCGTCATGTCGTTCCTCCAGTCAGTCCGCGAGCGATCTGGTTGGCTTACACCTCCGAGGAGTTGCTGCCTGGCCAGTTCGACACGGGGCTGGAGGAAATCGGTCGTCGGTGCGGACCCCCCGGTCTCGATGCTCAGCTGCGTGGCCTTCAGCAGTACGTCGAACAGAACGAGATCATGGGGCTCGCCTACGACGCCAGCGCGGCCAACTCGCAGATCGCGCGAGCCGCCGCCGCGATTGGCGCCTACACCGCGCTACATCTGCTCCCCGATCAAAGAGTTCCTGACCGCTCCCGCCGTCGCTTGAGAGTGTCGTGATGGCGGCGCCGCAGCTACGAAATGCTCAAGGCGGTCATACGTAAGGCGCGACGATCGCTGCCGCTGATCAACGCCTGGCCGAAGCGGCCTTTTCGTCAGCAGCCGTCGCGATCACGGTCCTTGTCGCCTACCTACCGTAGCGGCTGAGAACGTCCATGGCGCGACGACCGAAGGGCGCGCGCGATGAGCTCATCGCTGGTGCTCGCAGCCTCCAGGAAGCCCGCACGGACCGCCGGCGACAGAGCCGCGAGGGTTAGCCGGAGGGTTCTGCAGGGCGGACGCTGTGCCATCTCGCTCATCGAGCGCTCATGGACCTCCGCAACCCGAGATGACTACCGCCGTGCTGTCGACCGGATCCTCGACGGCGATGTGGTGCGTCGCGTCCGGGAGGCACCCCGGTTGCGGTGGGATGGCTGACGATGGTCGTATCGCGCGACCGCATTCGCTCTCGGCCTTGCGGGACGGCCGCGAGCGCTTCGGGCGACCGATCGCTCGTCCCGTCCCGTCGACATAAAACCACGCGGAGCCGTCGCGCCCTCCTTAGGGCTCTAACGCCCGAAGAGGCGATGGGGACTGGGGAACGCAAAGAACCCGGTCCCGTTCGAAGCCTCCGACATCTCTCTCAGCGCCGCTGCGGCGACTCTGAGCGTCTCGCCAGTGCGCGCTTGCTCGACCGTGTCGATCACCTGCTGGGCTTGCGCGGGAGTCACGTGCGCAACCGAGGCTGCCTCATCGATCAGTTCGCGCTCGTCCATGCGTTCAGTGTACTCCGGGTCGGGGCCTGGCTCGAGCAGGGCGGGCGGTGCCGGCGGCTTGAGCACTCGAGACGATTATCGACCGCATCCAAACGACCCTGTAGCTGCCCGACCTCAGCGGCGCGACACTGTGCTTGGCGAGAAGCTTGATTGTGAAGCCGCCGTCGTGGACGCGCGCGGTGCGCCGGAGGACCTCGGTGGCGCGTCCGTGGAATCGCACGACCACGCCGACGGCTCCTGGTGCCGCCGGCGTGAGCTGCCCGTCTATTTGGATGCCGGTCTTGCTGATTCTCACTGCGGTAACGGTGACCTTCTCGCTCGGCGGGCGATGCGCAGGCCGAGGCTGAATCTCTGCCGCGACGGCCAATCCGGCCACCTCGAGCAGCAGCCCGATCGCGACCACTGTAAAGCGTGCCTTGTGCGTGACCAGCGGGCCACGCTGTCGGTTCCGCTGCCAGACGTCGACGAGCAGTGGCGTACCGGCCAGGTGGAAGGCATCTGAATCGGAAAGGAGCGATGGCGTGTCGACCGCGAGTCGCAAGAGATCTGCCGCCTTCACACCCGGAACGTCGGGGCTCCGCAGCAGCACGATGCCAACCCCGAGGACGAGCAGGAGCCCCGCGATGCCCGCGTAGACGCCGATCGTCTGCACGGTCCCCGCATGGCTGAAGTCGTGCAGCGCCGGTTTGAGGATCAGTGCCCCCGCCGCGGCACCAGCGCCGATCGGCCCCATGGTGCTCGTGATCTGGTCTGCACGAGCCTGCTGTGCGGCGATCGCACCCGCCGCGGTGTCGTAGATCCGCTCAGCCGCTGTCGGCACGCAACGTAGTGTCCTCAGCACTGCGGATAGAACGGCGCCTCGGCCACGCTCGCAGCTGGCCGTGGCCAGGGATGCGGTAGCACGATGCCGGAGACTCGAGAGCCGCGAGGGCCGACGATCGCGTTCGCCGTCGCGCGGCCACCGGACGCGCGAGCGCTTCGGCGACCATGCACATGTTCCGGAGGACGACTGCGAGGTTTCGCTCAGCAAGCTGGGTCTTGCGCCATTGGCGAGGGTTGCGCGTTGCCACGAAGACTCGGCGTATGGCCACGGTCCTCAGCGACGTGGTCGACGAGCACCAGAACCTCGCCGCGGGAGACGCGACAGTAGTCTCGCCGATCGATGGCGTCGTTCGCTCGTGTTCGCAAACGTCGCGCCGGGCTCAGCCGCGGGCTTGCCGAGCGCCGCACGCGGGCGCTCGCGGCCACCGCGGCCGTCACGACATTCGCGGTACTCGCGGCGGAGATCGCGCACGTCTGGCGGCGTGGCGACGCGCCGATGCCGGCTGAGGCCGACGACGTCGTGCATGCTGCCGAGGTCGCGATCGGGCAGACGGTGCAGGTCGCGCGGGCCGGTTACCGCGGCGGCTCCAGGCGCGAGAACGCGTTGCTGAACCTGTTGCTCGCGTTCACCGCTACTTTCGTCTCCGCGCGCGCCTCGACGGCGATCCTCCGCGCGCGGGGGCACTTCGGCCCGTTTCGTGACGTGGTCGCGGGCGACGACCACATCCATCACTTCGTCCCAGGAATCGCGATCGCCTTCCTCGCCGGCGCGGTCTCGATCGTCACCCGTGACGAACGTCTGGACCCGTTCCTCGCGGTGCCATTCGGTGCCGGCGTCGCCTTGACTCTCGATGAGTCGGCCCTGCTGCTCAAGCTGGACGACGTGTACTGGACCGCAGAGGGCATCCTCAGCATCCAGATCACCCTCGCGACGATGGCGATGATCTCGGCGCTGACGCTCGCGCTGCGCGTCCTGCACCGCGGCGAGCGTGAGGTTCTCGAACACGGGTAGCACGACCCGCCTGGATCGGGTGGTCCTACGCGGGGGCGCTACCTGCCGGTGCGCTCGCGGTGCTGCACCCCGGCCGGCAGCAGGGCCGGCGCTGGCCTTCCTCGAGCTCCTCCTGCGTCCGCCGAATGCGGCGCTCGCGGGTGGTCTGTTGCTTGGCATCCTCGACCCAGCAGATGAACTCGTTGCGGGCTAATGGCGTGATGTCCATCCAGGCATGGAGTGCCGTAGCGTTGGCGGTCAGCGCCTTGCGCGCGACGAAGCGGTCGTCCAGGCCCAGCTCCGCTCAAGGCGAGACTCGCGCGTCGACCGCCGGTCCGTTGCCCGACCAGCTGAAATAGGCTTGCCGGCAGTGAATCTCGCCCGTGTGTTCGCCGTCCTGCTGCTCGGGGTGGCCCTGATTCCAGCCGCGGCTCTGGCACATCGGCGGGCGACAAAGCCCGAGCGAGCGGCAATTCTTGCGGCAGTGGTTCGGCAGGGCGAACTCAGCAAGGCCCAGGCGGCTTGCCAGGAAGTCACGATCTCTACCGTGAACCACAACTACGCCGCGGCGACCTGGCCAGCAAACCTCTCGCGAGCATGCGTGCAGGTAGCGGCAAACGGTGTGATCATTGAGCACCCGACAACACGGGGCTGGAAGTTCGTGACGGTCGGGAGCAGCTTCCGATGTCCGATCAACGGGGTTCCGACTTCGGTTGCACGCGACCTCGGCGTGTGCTCCTAGCACCAGTTCCGGCAACGTCGCCTCGTCGACGGCGTTTCCGTGGTTCGCGCTGGGACTCGACCAAGGCGAGCTTATGGAGCGTGGATCGTGGCCGTGATCCGGCTGATCGTCCGCCCGGTGCGCGCGGGCCCAGGCTGGGTCCCGCACGACTCCTTCGCCGACCGTGCGGTGGCCCAATCTGGTCGCTGGGCCGCAGCGAGGGGGATCGACCATGACGGCGCCGGCCAGTGGATCCGTGGCGAAGCACGGAGCCCCTCGCGCGGCGGGCGACGAGTTCGCGCCGGCGAATGCGCAAGCGGCGAGCCCGGCGACGTCGCCCCGGTCGGGCCTGGCGCCTTCACGCGAAGGCAGCAGCGAGCCGAAAGGTCTGAGCGAATTGAAAGCAGCAGCGGGCGCGGGCGTTCCCGCTGGCGGGTCGGAGCCGGCCGACGCCGGTCTTGCTGAGGCTGTCGAGATGCACCAAAGGGAGTTGTCTCACGCGGCCGCGCGAGATGGCTGCTTGAGCAGCAAACCGGCAGTCTCGCGCCAGCCGGTCCCAACCCGGCGGCGTGATCGAGATGCACCACGAAGCATGCGTGTCGTTGGATCGGCCCGCGTGGCCGCTATGCGCTCGAAGTGGTACCGACTGAGGCCGATGCGTAGCAATCGAGGAAACCAGCGAGCGGGCGAGCCCGGTTGGCCACAGAGAAGGGCGCCCGAGGACGCCCTTCCCCCTAGTTGTGATCGCGGATCTCGAACCTAGGCGTGCTTCGCGCAGTCCTTCAGCCCATAGGGATGAGCGATCTTCGCGAAGTTCGCGAAAGGGTTCGTCTTGGCCGTGAGAAGGAGAGCCGGGTTGCTCTTGACCTTGTTGACGTCGGTCTGGGCCAGGTTGATGATGTTCGTCACGGTGGCCCGGTCTCCGGACGGCGCGCCCAGGGCCCTGATGCCGTCGATCACGCTCTGGACGCCTGGTATGAACGTCTTCGTGACGTAGCTCGTGATCTGCGCCTTACTGGGATGGTTGCCCAGCTTCGCGATCGTCAGTTGGTTCTGCTTGTTGTTGTTCGCGCACAGCGCGTTGCCTTTCGCCAGGAACGCGGCCTTGGTGATCGCGGCGCTCGACGTGCTGCTGCTACTGCTGCTTCCGCATCCGGCCACGGCCAGTGCGGCGATCACCATCGCCGCGATTGCTGTCGCCGCCGACCTGCGGGGGAGCGCCACACCGCTGCCTTCGAGGATCGGCTTCGTACTAGATCGGTTCACGGGGTTCCTCCGGTCTCGTGCCGGGGCCCGTTTCCCCTACTGCGTCCGCCACGGATCCCAGTCACTGGTTTGGGGAGTCTCGCCGCCCTCAGACCCGCTGTCAACCGCAGTAATTGCAATGCCGCCTGGCCGGGGTGCCCCCGAGCGGAGGCTCGCTCCCCGCACGAAGGCGCTACGGACAAAGCTCGACGTTTCCTCCGACACACCGCCCAGGCCAGTATCTCGCTTGCGCTACTCCCGCTCTCCGCCCGGTAGCAGGCACGCTGGCTGGCCCGGTGAGATGGCCGCTTCTGGTGCATCTCGACAGCCTCAGCAAGACCGGCGTCGGCCGGCTCCGACCCGCCAGCGGGAACGCCCGCGCCCGCTGCTGCTTTCAATACGCTCAGACCTGTCGGCTCGCTGCTGCCTTCGCGTGAAGGCGGCAAAACGGAGCTGGCTGACGACACCGGTCTCGTCCCTTGTGCATTCGCCAGAGGCACGCCCGGCCGACCACGGTGCCCGATGATCCCGCACGATCCCTTTCGCCGGCCGGCGGCCATCCGGCCGACGAGCGCAACGGCGACGGAGGAGGCGTCCGGCTCTCCCTCTCCGAGTTCAGCGCCGGACGACCGCAACCGCCCAAGAGCAGGCACCGCGTGCCGGCTGGGCCGACTCCTCCCTCGCGACGCTTCTCGCCGTCTTCGTCGCACGGACCGTGCCGGGCTGGCATCCCGCACCTGAGCGGGCACGTCCAGGGTGGCGCTGCCCCGTTTCGTCGAGGCTGTCGCGCAAATACTCGAAGTGGGGTATCCACTTAGCCGCAGTCAGAACGGGATGACTCCGTCGGGGTTGACTGTGTCCTTGCAGGTCTTCGGTGCCGTCAGGACCGCGTGCTGGAGCAGGCGGTGGAACAGCAGCCCACGGCGGCGTGAATTGCGCCGGTTGAAGCGGAACGTGAACTCGTTGAGGTACGCGTCGAGGTGCTGCGGGCTGGCTGATCCTTGATGGGTGCCGAGCAGCCAGCGCTTCAGCAGGCTCGCGACGCGATCCACGCCGGGCATCGCGACGTGGGCGGGGTCGCCGATCTGAGAGATCACGGTGCGGGTGTGCCCGTAGCCGAGGTCGCCGAGTCCCAGGTAGGACGGCCACCCGTCCGTGTGGATCCTCGCGCCGGGAACGATAGCTGCTTTCACGAACCCGGTCAGGCTCGGAGCGGACACGTCGTTGACGCGCTGCAGGCGCACACGCCCGTAGCCGCGCGGCTCGTACGTCTCGACCGCCACCGCGACGACGCCTTCGTGTCGGTCTGACGGCCCGCTACCCCGGGCTCTTCACCGCCGACATAGCTCTCGTCGACCTCGACGGTCCCTGCGAGCCGATCACGGCCGGGGCGGACCATCGCGGCCCGGAACCGGTGCAGCATCATCCACGCGGTCTGGTAGCTCCCCACCCCGAGCGCGCGCTGCAGCCCCAGCGCGCTGATCCCATGCTTCTGGCTAGTCACCAACCACGCCGCCGCGAACCACGAACTCAGCGGCGTGCGCGTCTTCTCGAAGATCGTCCCTAAGTGGATACCCCACTACTCGAAAATCCCTGACGATCGACCGGTGGGAGAAGTTGCCAGTTAGCGGGGTCCAATCGATGGAGCTGTCCCACTAATGGCTATTGCGCACCCTGCGCTACATGGTGGCGTCCCACGACCAATTGATGCACCGACGTTTGGAGTGGTTTGTGCGACAGCCTCCGTCCATTGCGGCAACGAACGGCCCTCGCGTCCGGGCAGCTCGGAGCCGTGAATGGAAGTCAGCCGCCGGCGCCGGCCTCGCTTGCAGAGGCCGCACGGCGCGCGCGTCGAGCTAACGCGGCTGGACGCCAGTCGGCGCTTGTTCGACGCCGATCTTCTAGCAAGCAACGGCGCAGAGCCTGTCGCCCAGGATCAGCGCGGCAAGCGCCGCGTCGAGAGCCGGATGCCGCGCGTTGGGGGGACACAACGTGGACCGGTGCCGAGGACGCCAAACGCGCAAGAGCAGGGCCGGCCCGCCGGGCGGCCGCGGCGAGTCGCTCGCACGCCGGCTTGACACGGTGTCGCTCTTGCGCATCAGCAGCCGATGCCACTCAGTGTCAACGGCCACCGCCAGCGCGTCGATCCAGGCGGGTGGCCCACGGACGAGCGCTTCTGGGAGCGACGAGCTGCGCGGTAGTCTTGATCGGTCAGCTCGTCGACCAGGTCGAGCACGGGGCAGTCCTGTGCCGCCGCGACACGAGTGGTGCCGCTGGGGCTCACGCAGACTCGCCGGCGAGCGGCTCGTCCGTGGAGGCAGCAGACGCGCTGCTGATCTTGGTGGAGGATGTCGGCGAGGATCGCCGGGTGCTCGAGCATCGGGAAGTGGCCGCCCGGCAGCTCGATCGCTTCGAGACCAAGCAGGCTGCGCGCGATCCATCGCGAGCATTCGTCGTCGAACAGCTCGTCCTCGCGCGCGTACAGAAACGTCGAGGGCACGTCTGGCGGGCGCTCGAGCGGATACGGCGCGCCGAACACTGCCTGCGGCTGAGGACGCAAGCGCGTGGCCATACGCGCCGCGGACGTGCGGTCCAGGCGCCCGTACAGCTGGCTGACGGCCCGGTTGTGTGGCCACCAGCTGCGACCGTCCGCGTCCACCGGCGGGCGTTCGTAGCCGGGGCGTTGATATCGCGGCTCGTCGGGCGGGGGCGGAATCCGCCCATCGCCGGGCACAGGTAGACAAGCAGCCTCACCGCTTGCGTCACCGCGACCAGCGGGATCACAGCCGAGGACATCGAGTGCCCGACGAGCACCGGCGCGTCGCGACCCTTCAGGCACTCGACAACCACCGACGCGTGGTCCTCGTAGCTGGCGCCGCCATCCTCGAGCGGGAGCACCGCTGTCACGCACTCGTGGCCGCGGCGCTCGAGCTCTGTCACCAGCAGCTCCCAGCACGCATCATCGTGCCACGCGCCATGGACCAGTCCACCGGCTGCTCTCCTACCCTTGTCCGATCGCCGAACCTACGCGGGCTTGGCGTAGTCGGCGAAACCCTGCCAATCGATCACGACGCACGGCTCGTCGCCGACGATCCACACGTCGTGCCCCGGCGGCATGATCGCGAAGTCGCCGGGCCCGTACTCCATCTCCTCGCCGTCGTCCATCACGACCTTCATCCGGCCTGAGACGAAATAGCAGGTATGCGCGGCTTGGCAGCTGTCGGTTCCGGCGATCGGCTTGACGTGCTCCGACCATTTCCAGCCGGGCTTGAACGTTGCCCGGCCAACGGCCCCTGCGTCGAGGTTGACCAGCTCGAGCTGGCCGCTGTCGCCCTCGAAGTTCCGGACCTCCTCGGGCGAGTCGAGGCTGTTGCGGATGAGTCCAGACATGTCGTTTACCTCCGTGCTGGTTTGGTTGTTGGGTCTGACTGATCCACGCGGACCCGCGTGGGTCAAGCTGCGCGCCCGTAGTCGATGGGGCGTTTTCCCTCAGCGCTCCATTCGTTGAACGAACCGTCGTAGACCCCATCGCAGTGGATCCCGATCCGCTCGAGCGACATCAGCGCGACGGTCGCAGAGACTCCGCTACCGCAGGTGGCGATCAACTCCCTCGGGGGGCGCGTGGGGTCGATCCCGGCATCGCGGGCGAGCCTGGCGACCGTGTCGGGAGCCGCCCACAGCCCGGTCGCGCCGTCGACCAGCTCCTGGTAAGGCAGACAGCGCGAGCCGGGGATGTGGCCCGTGTTCGCCGCCCCCTGCTCCCCCAGGAACAGATGGCGGGGGCGGGCGTCCACCAGTGCCGCGCCGCGGGCCTGCGCTTCCTGTACCTCGGCTAAGGTCCGGCGCAGTCGCGGCCGTGGGCGGGGCGTGAACCGCGCTGAGCGCGGCTCGACAGCCCCCTCGCTGACCGGGCGCCCCTCCTCGCACCAGGTCGTCCAGCCCCCATCAAGCACCCTAGCCTCAGCGCCGTAATACCTGAATGCCCATGCGACCCGGGCCGCGAAGATGCCGTAGTAGTCGTCATAGGTGACCACGAGGTCTCCGTTCCCGACACCCAGCTCGCCGGCGCGCCTGCCGAACGCCTCCGCCGCGGCGATCTGCACGGGCACCGGGTCGTCGGGGTTGACGAGGTCGTGCTCCCAGTCGACGAACACTGCGCTGGGGATGTGCCCCGCCGCGTACTCCGCGCGCTTGGCGTGCGGCAACCGCGAACTCGGGTGCCGGCCGCGCACGTCGAGCACACGCACGCCCGGGTTGCTGAGGTTGGCCTGCAGCCAGTCGCCGTCGACGAGCGGGCCGTCAGGCGTCTGGACGTGATCTGGCGGTGCTGGTCCCATCGCTCTCCTTTCCACGCCACCGCCGGTCCGGCGGTGGCGGCTATGCCTCTTCGGCCATCGCGATCAGATCCTCACGGGTGACCTTGCCGACCAGCTCAGGATGATCTGAGCGCATGTGCGCCTCGATTACCGTTGCCGCCTCGTCCACGCTGTCGCCGCGTCCGAGGAATCCGCACTGACACCGGATGACCTTCGCCATGACCGTCTCCTTATTGTTCGTGAGCGCGACCTTACGGCCGTCGGTTTGCACGGTTCTGCGATTCTCCTTGCAGAAACATTGGCCGACAACCCCTCGACTCGAATCCAGCTTTGCGGGCGCCTCGCGGTCGAGCTCGCCGGCAGCGAGCTGACTCCCAAACTCCCAGGCGGGCAGGCACGGGTCCTGTTCACCTACCTGACCGTCACCCGCGCGCTCCCGTCCCGCCGGGAGGAGCTGATCGAGGCGCTGTGGCCTTGGCGAGCACCGGCTGGGGCGGACACCGCACTGAGCGCATTGCTCTCGCGGCTCAGATCCGTGCTCGGCAGCGAGGTGTTGTGCGGTCGCCGCGAGATCCACCTCGAGCTCCCGCACGACGCGTGGATCGACCTGGAAGCCGCAGAGGAGGCGATCCACCGCGCAGAGTCCGCCGTCGCACAGAACGAATGGGCGCGTGGATGGGGTCCGTCGCTGGTGGCGCTGTTCACCGCCCGCCGCGGCTTTCTCCCCGGCGAGGACCTCCCGTGGGCCCAGGAGCACCGCCGTCGGCTCGAGGAGATCCGCGTCTCGGCGCTCGAGTGCTACGCCGCCGTCGCCCTCGGAGTCGGCGGCTCAGAACTCGCGCCCGGTGAACGCGTCGCGCGCGAACTCGTCGCGCTCGCGCCATACCGCGAGCGCGGGCACGCGCTCCTGATGGAGATCCTCACTGCCCGCGGTAACAGCGCCGAAGCGCTACGCATCTACGAACAGCTGCGCCAACGCCTCCGCGACGAGCTCGGCGCCACCCCGGCGCCCGAACTGCGCGAACTGCAAGAACGCCTCCTGCGCCGCTGAGCGCTCGGAGAGACAACCCAGTTTCGCCCCAGAAGAGACACCGTCCGAAGCGTGATCAGACACGCGCCGTAGCCCGTGCGCCCAGCCGACCCCGCCGCACCTGGGCGTTCTGCCGCCTGCGCCCAATTCCCCCGACACTTCCGCGGCCCCCGAAACGGTAGCTCGGGCGCCCGCGGGAATGTGGTCGAGCTGGACCACCGATGAGCATCAGTCCGACATCGCCGCCGCCGAACTCCCCTCCTTCGACGTTCCAGCAGCCGCCACGCCCTCGGACGGTCTCGCGTGATGATCGCACCCACGAGGGATCGGGCACGATGCCCGTGTCGCACCAACAGCACGGCTGCCGGACGCGTCCCTGGGCGGTCCTCCTTCTCGCCAGATCCGCGCATCGGCGGGGGGCCCCGGCGAGAGTGCGATCTACGCGTCGCCGCTTGCTCTCCGGCGTCAGAGCGGCCCGAACAGCAAGCACAATCGAGCGAAGGCGACCGCCAGCTCAGCGTGGTCGAGGTTCGTCTTAAGCAAGCGCTTGTGGAACTCGTAGCCGCACCCGATGCGGGCGTCGGCATCGCGTCAGAGGGCCGGTGTGCCGCCACTGCTTGCCATGCGGTGTAGCGGCGGCGGCTCCGGTGGAGGACGCTTCGGGCATGACTGACCACGTTGTTCTCGATGCCGCTGGTCGTCGCCGCTCGCCGGCGACCATGCCCGGCTTTCATCGC
>JALYZL010000266.1 GCA_030948875.1 Actinomycetota bacterium | reverse complement strand
GAGCTCGGCCATGGCGACGGGGTCGAGCACGGGATCTGAGCGAACGAGACGGCAGCGCCGGCAGCGGACGATCCGGTGATGCACCCCGTCGGGCAGCCGGCGGGCGGAGAAAAGCGCGGGCCTCAACGCCGAGAGCTCAAGCGTCGCGGGATAGATCTCGTCGGCGCCGTTGATAGTCCCGCATATCGCGCACCGGGTCGCGAGCAGCGTCGGCGAGCTCGCGGCGGTGTCGATGTCGACGCTCATGCCAGCGACCGCTCGCGTTGCGCGAGGCGGATCGCCTCGACGGTGGCAGTCTCCTCCACGACAGCCCGCTGAGCGCCCCCGGGGGGATTGATCATCGACTCGACCACGAACGACGGGCGACCCTTGATCTCCTCGTACATATGTGCAACGTACGAGCCGATGATGGCCAGGCAAAGCAACTGGACTGCGCCCACGAAGAGGATCACCACGATCACCGTGGTCAGGCCCTTCGGCGCCGAGCTCGGGTCGATCACCCGGGCGGCGACTTCGAGCACGAGCGTGACCGCGGATACCGCGACGACGGCCATCGCGAGGGCGGTGATCAGATCGAGCGGCGCGTAGGAGAACGAGACAATGGCACGGCGGGCCCAGCCGAGGTTCTTGCGCAGGGAGTTCGTCGTCTGGCCGTACACCCGCTCGGGGCGGACGTACGGGACGCCGATCTGCTCGTAGCCGACCCAGGCGCGCAGTCCGCGGAGGAAGCGCTGCTTCTCGGGGAGGGAGTTGATGGCGTCGAGCACACGACGGTCGATGAGGCCGAAGTCGCCGGCGTCGAGCGGGACGTCCACGTACGCGAGCCGCTTGAACAGGCGGTAGAAGAGCTTGTAGGCGCGCCGCATGAGGAACGGCGCCTGGCGCTTGACGCGCTCGCCGTAGACGACGTCGAAGCCCTCCTGCCAGCGGGCGACGAGATCGGGGATCAGCTCCGGTGGGTCCTGCAAGTCACCGTCGAGGAGCACTACGGCATCGCCGGTAGCGATCTGCATGCCGGAGGTGAACGCGCTCTGCGAGCCGAAGGCACGAGCGTGGTTGATCACGACGACCTTCTGGTCGCGACCCGCCAGCTCGGCGAGAACCTCGCGCGCGTCGTCGGGCGAGCCGTCGTTGACGAAGATGATCTCGTAGTCGGCACCGATCTTCGCGAACGCGGCCACGAGCCGTGCGTACATCTGGGGCACCGCCGGCGCGTCCCGGTAGCACGCGATGATTGCCGACAGCTTCATGGCACGAGCGAAGAGTCAGCGGCTCTGACTCGGGGCCGCAGGCGACCGCGGGCTTCGAGGACGGTGTCGGCAACGAGCTCGGGGGTAAGGCCCAGCAGATCGTGCGTGAACTCACGGGTCCCCGACACTCCGACCGGCTGGCGCTGCACGCCGGCGCGCACGAGACGGCACGGCAGGCCGTGTTCGGCGATGACCTCGGCGACCAGCGATCCGAGCCCACCGGTCACGTAGTGCGCTTCGATCGACAGCGTGAGGGGCACGGTGCCGAGAAGGCTCACGAGATCTCGGGTCGGCGGCGGGTTGACGCTTTCGACGACGAGCACGGTCGCGGCGACCCCGCGGGCTGCGAGCAGCTCAGCGGCTGTGACGGCGGTCGCGGCCATCCCGCCGAGCGCGACGATCGCGACATCTTCGCCGTCTCCGATCCGCTGCCCGCATCCCAGCTCGAAGCCGTCACCCAGGCCGGGGACGGCGTAGGAATTCTTGCTCAGGCGGATGTACGCTGGACCCGGCAGGCCGTGCACGGCCTCGAGCATGGGACGGACATGCCGATCATCGGCAGGTGTCACCACGGCAAGGTCGGGCTGCACGCGCATCAGCGCTACGTCCTCGAGCGCGTAATGCGTCATCCCGTTGTGACCGTAATCGAGCCCCTCGCCGATCCCGACGACGCGGACGGGCAGCCCGTGGAGCACGGGACCGTTGCGGAGAAACTCATAGGCCCGCATCGACGCGAACGTCGAGATCGAATACGCGTAGGGGATGAAGCCGGCCTCGGCCAGGCCTGTCGACATGCCGATCATGTTCTGCTCGGACACGCCGACGTTGAAGAAGCGAGTCGGGAAGGCCTCCTCGAACGGCTCCAGGGCGGCAAACCCGAGGTCGGCGGTGAGGAGCACGATCCGCTCGTCGCGCTTGCCCAGCTCCACGAGGCCGTCGACGAACGCCCGTCTCATCGCGGACCTCTCGTCAGCTCAGCCACGGCGCTCGAGTACTCCGAATCGCACATCGGCAGGTAGTGCCATTCGATCCGGCTCTCCATGAACGAGACACCCTTGCCGGAGACGGTGCGGGCGAGCAGGATGTGGGGCTGGCCGCTTGACATGTCGAGGCTGTCGAGTGCCGAGGTCAGTGCCTCGGGATCGTGACCGTCCACCTCGTGCACGTCCCAGCGGAAGCTGTGCCACTTCTCGGCCAGCGGCTCCAGGTCCAGTACGTCCGCAGTGTGGCCAAGCGCCTGTTGGCCGTTGACGTCGACGACGGCGACGAGGTTGGCCAAGTGGTGGTGGCTCGCGAACATTGCCGCTTCCCAGACCGAGCCTTCGTTGAGCTCTGCATCGCTGAGCACCGCGAAGGCGCCCCGTGAGGAACCCTGGAGGCGAGCGGCCAGCGCCGCCCCCGCGGCCAGCGAGAGGCCCTGCCCAAGCGATCCGGTGGAGAAATCGATTCCCGGCTGCACGTGCTCGGGGTGGCCGGCGAGGAGGCTCCCATCGGCGCAGTAGGTGTCGAGCGCGGCCTTGGTGAGCCGCCCGGTGGCGTGCAGGGCGCCGTAGAGGGCGAGCGCGGCGTGCCCCTTAGAGAGCACGAGGCGGTGGCGGTCCGGGTTGTTCGCTCGCACGCCGGCGAGCGGTCCGGCGAACAGGGCGCCGAGGATGTCGGCGATCGACAGCGACGATCCGATGTGGCCCACGTGGGCGCGCTTGGACTGCTCGATGGTGGTGCGGCGAATCGAGTCGGCGATCCTGGCGGCCTCGGCGCGAATGGGCAGATCTGTGCGCGTCCGCCGATCGAGGCCCGCCCGTCGCGCCGTCCTCCGCCCGCTTGGCGAAGGCACTCGGGATGTCCGCAAGGTTCCCATCTCAATACGGTGATCGGCCGGTCCCGCGGCTCGCGGAAGAGAAGACCCGCTAGGTCCGCCTAGACCAAGGTCGGGGAGTGAGTGCCCCGCGGAGGATCACGACGCGCTCGCCGTCGTCGTAGAGGACGCGACTGCCGGGATCTGCGCTGAGCGCGGCCGTCGCCGCCGGCGCGTGCTTCTTGTCGAGCACGAGCAGGCGGTATCCGCGCGCGCCCGCTCGCCAGTGAGGTCCGGTCGCCGTGAAGAGGGCTTGCAGACGGTTCACCTGGGTGGCGGTGAGGAGCTCCCACCGGGTGTCATTGGCGATCCGGCCGCTGAGCCCCGGATCGCGCCACAGCAGCCAGTCGGCGAACCGGTCGTCGGTGAGCACCTTGACCGACGGATCGGCCCGGGTGACGTCCTCGACGAGGGTGAGGATCCGCGTGCGCTGGTAGTGAGACTCGATCGTCGATGCCGGCCGCACGAGCGCCCGGGCTCCCGTGAGGAGGACCACGGCGAGGACGATGCCGCTGAGCATGGCGTTGACCCCGCCCCGCCCGCGCATGGCTGGCTGCCCGTTCCTCTCGGCGAGCGGGCGGGCGGGCCCGTCAAGAGCAACGGGCAGGACCATCAGGGCCATGAGCCCGAAAAACAGGAGGTTCCTGATCACCTCGAAGCTTCCCGCCGCCAGCACGAGCAGGGCGAGCTGCTCCCACGGCGTGGTCCGCGAGCGTCGGCGGGCGACCGACCACACGGCAAGCGCCGCGACGAGAAAGAACGGCGCGGCGAGCATGGCGTTCGAGACGACCGGCTGCCATTCGCTCGCCACGTGGACGACGGTGCCGCCCAAGAACATCGTCCGGTAGTAGGAGAGGATGCTGAGGCCGTAGGGCGTCGCCAGCAGGCATAGCGTTGCGCCTAGGGCCAGCGCGAGCGGCCGGCACCACGGGCGCGGCGAGGATAGGAGCAGCTTCCTGCGCTCCACCGCCACGGTCGCGCCTCTCAGGACGACCAGGAGCGCCCCCAGCGTCACCGAGCCGTGGAGGTTGCCCCACAGCACGAGGATGGGAAGGCACCAGTACACGCGCCGGGACGGGGCGCGGCTGTCGCGGGCGAGCAGGTAGGCGGTGGCCGCGAATAGAGGCATGGCGAACTCCTGCGTGCGCACCTCGTGCGAGGGGACGATCAGCCACAGGCAGAGCGGGAGGAGGAGGAGCACGGACCGAGGCGACGCGCCGAGCTTCCGTGCCGCCACCACCGCGCCCCCGGCGCCGAGCACGAACAGGGCGGTGTTGGCCACGCCGACGAGGCCAAGGCCACCAAGCAGATAGGTCCCGTACATCGTGAGCTGAGACAGCCATTGCTGGTCGATCCACGGGATCCCGTGGGACATCACGGTGAGCACCTCGTGGTGCGGCACGCCTGCGCTCCAAACTTCGCGTCCGGTGGCGAGCGCGAGCCAGCTGTCGACGCTGAAGGCGCTCGGCAGCAGGGCGAGCAGGGCGGCGGTCAGGCCCATGAGGGCGACGGCGAGCAGGGCATCCACGCCGTCCCGTGAGGACAGCCAGGGCCGCGAGCGCAGTCCAGCACGCCTCGGGGCCGCCTTCAGTGGCAGCGCCAGTGACGACATGGGAGATGAATCGTCGTTCGATGACCCTCGCGCGATGAGACGATGCGGGAGGTCGACCTCGACCAAGGTCCAACGAGCCGGCCGCGTGATCGGGCGATAGGTAAGTGCGATGTCGAGCGCTCACCGGTCGAAGATCTACCTGGCGGCGACGATCACGGCGATCGTGGCGATCTCCGCGCTGCTCGCGCGCGTGGGCGCCGATGCCCGTTGGTTGGCCGCGCTCGGCCACGCGATCACCGAGCGACACTCGATCCCCACCGGCGTCCCCTTCGCCGCGGCTCCGACGAGCCACTGGCGCGACGCCATCGTGCTCGCGGAGCTGGTGTTCAACGGACTCGAGCAAGCGTTCGGGGATCGCGGCTTGATGCTCGCCCAGCTGCTCGCGGTCGGCGTCGCCTTCGCGGTGCTCGCGCGCGACGCGCTCGCGGAGGGCGCCGATTCGCCCGGCACCAGCCGCGCGCTGCTCCTCGCCGCGGTGGGGATGCTGCCCAGCCTGACGATCGCGCGCGTGCAGCTCTTCTCGCTCGTCCTCTTCCCCGTCGTTGTTGCGCTGCTCCGAGCGCAGGCGCGACGGCCGTCATGGCAGATCTGGCTCGTCGTCCCGCTGCTGGCGCTGTGGGCGAACCTCCACGGAACGGTGCTCTTGGGGCTGGCCATCGTGCTCGCCTACCTACTCTGCTCGCGCGCACGCCGCGAGCCGATGGTGTCGCTGGGCGTCGCCCTGGCATCAACCCTGGCGCTCTGCCTGACGCCGGCGCTGACGGGGACCGTCGCCTACTACCACGGGCTGCTTACCAACGTCGCGGCGCAGAGCGGTCAGGGCATGTGGGGCATGCTCTCGCTCACCTCTCCCCTCGATCTCCTGCTCATCGCGTCCGTCGTCGTGCTCTTGGTCCGCGTCGCCCGGGCGCGCCCGCAGCTGTGGGAGTGGGCCGTGCTCATCGCCCTCGGCGCCCTCACCATCCAAGCCGCCCGTAACGGGGTCTGGCTCCTCTTCTTCTTGGCGGGACCCGCCGCCCGCGCGGCCAGAGCGGCCGGCGCCCGCTGGCCCGGCCTGGTGGCGCCCGTCGCGCTCGCATCGATTGCCGTGATCGTCTTCGCGATCGTCCGAGGCCCAGCGCCCGTTGGGGCCACCCCGGCGCTGCTCGCTCGCGCCATGATCCTCGCGAACGGCTCGCCCATCCTCGCCGAGGCCACGCTCGCCGAGCAGATCGCGCTCGACGGCGGGCGCATCTGGGTGGGCGACCCGATCGACGCCTTCTCCCGGCCCGATCAGGCCATCTATCTCGACTGGCTCGCAGGGCAGGCAACCGGACGACAGGCCCTGAACTCACAGGTCCGCGTCGTGCTCGTCTCGCGCGGAAGCCCGGCGCAAGCGCTGATGGCCGCCACGCCCGGCTTCACCGCCGCCGGCGGCGACGCCCGGACCAGGCTCTACCAGCGCCGGGGCTGAGCTAGGCTAAGCGACCGGCGGCGGCTGCCCCTCGGCGCTGGCGGCCAGCGACGGGTCCCACGAGCACACAATGCAGGCGTGCTGGAACGCCGAACGGACGAACGCGAGCGCGGACCACTGGGGATCGGGATCGGCGCACACGTCATCCTCGTCGAGGACGTACTCGCCGAGCTCCCCGTCCCAGCGCGCCGCCGGCGGGGAAAGCTTCGCCCCGGCAAACCCCTCTGGCGCGGGATGCGCATAGGCGTAGAACGCCGCCCTGCCGTAGCGCGCGTCCCCGGGCCACCACCCAACCGCGACCTCCTGGGCGTCCATGGCGTTGCGCATGATGAAGTCGTCTGAGGGGGGATCGGCGGGGAGCCCCGAGAACAGGCTGACCGCGAGATCGAACGAGCCCCACCATGCGTTGACGGGCGTCGAGCGCCCGCGATAGGGCGCCCGGAACGCGGCGAGCACGAGCGCCGCGCGTGTCGCGGCGGCGAAGTAGGCGGCTACCTGATCGCGGTCGTAGCGCGCATGCTCATCGTCCTCGTCGAGCGGTACCGTCCACGGCACCTCCTGCGGGGTGGGATTGATCTCCACCTCCCCAGCGACGCTGCGGACGGCGGCCAGGAGCTCGCGGGTCACCTCGCCGACCGCTCGATCGGGGACGAGCGCGACGCGCCACTCCTTCCCGCCACTGTGCTCGACTACCACTTCGTGGGCCCGCAGGTCGAGCGCAGCTACCAACGCTCCCGAGCCGTCGGGCGCCGGCAGCGGCGGCGTCTCCCATCCGCGCGCGGTCAGACGCAGCGCCGCGTGCTGGAGCTCCGGTTCCGGCGGGGCAAGGGCCACCGCCAGCTTGCCGAGAACCTGCGTGTACGCATGCAACGTGTCGCACGTCGCGCTCCATTGCTCGTAGTGGGGCATCGGCCTGTCACCCGCGGACACGCCTACACACGCTACCGATCTGACACCGGCGGTCGCAACGACCGGTGGGTGGGGCGTACCCTCTCCGAGCCGATGCATCCGAGGAGCACCTCCCGGGTCACGATCCGTCCTCCGAGCGCCGCCGACTGCGACTCGTTCATCGCCGCGATGCGCGCGAGCCGAAGACTGCATGCCGAGTGGATGACGGCGCCGAGCACGCCCGCGGCCTTCGTGGCGCTCCTCGAGCGCGCGCGCGACAAGTCCTTCGAGCCGATGCTCGTGTGCCTGGTAGAAGACGGGGCGATCGCCGGCTTCTTCAACATCAGCCAGATCATTCGCGGCCCGCTCCAGAGCGCCTTCCTGGGCTACGGGGCGGTGGCCGCCCACGCCGGGCGCGGGTACATGACCGAGGGGCTCGGGCTCGTGCTGCGGCGAGCGTTCACGGATCTGGGCTTGCATCGCCTGGAGGCGAACATCCAGCCCGCTAACGCCCGCTCGATTGCCCTCGTCAAGCGGTGCGGGTTCGTCAACGAGGGCTTCTCAGAGCGCTACCTGAAGATCGCCGGGCGCTGGCGCGATCACGAGCGGTGGGCTATCCGCGCTGAGCAGTGGCGCGAGCGCGACGGCACTCGCTCTACGGACCTAGGTGCATCGCCGGCCCGCCGAGGTTGATCCTGAGTCCGCGCGACAATCGCCGCATGGGAACGGGCTCAATCGAGCAGATGATGCTCGTTGGCGTAGGCGACGAGATCGGCGCGGCTCGTGCGGCCGGTCTTCTGCTGGATGCGAGCGCGGTGCGACTCGATCGTGCGAATGCTCAGATTCAGGGTGCCGGCCACGTCGCGGTTGGTATGGCCGAGAGCGATGAGCTTGAGGACTTCGGCCTCGCGCGCCGAGAGCTGGTCGGGGGCGCGGACGGGCTTCGGCTGCTCGGCGGCGAGCCGAGCCCCGAGCTCGGGGGCCAGGTACGTCCGTCCCTCCGCCGCGAGGCGAACGGCCTGGACGAGCTCGGCATCAGCGGCGTCCTTGACCACATAGCCGAGCGCTCCCGCGCGCAGCGCGTCGCGTGCAAGCGCGGGATCGTTCTGCATCGTGAGCACGACGATGCTCGTCTCCGGCGAGGTCTCGAGGAGCCGCGGGATCGCGGGCAGGCTGGGCTCACCCGGCATGTTGAGGTCGAGGAGGAGCACCCGCGGCCGGTAACCGAGAACCCTCCTCAGCGCGGTAGGGATGTCCCCGGCCTCGGCGACGACGGTTATGCCCGCCTCGGCCTCGAGCAGCATGCGCAACCCGGTGCGGATCATCTGGTGGTCGTCGGCGATCACGATGGTGATCGCGGACTTAACTGGAGCATTCCCCACTGCATCCATGGACTGGACCATAACCCCTGCGTCGGCGACCGGCGAGCGCTGGCGCGAGGACTCCCTCGCATGCGGTACATCGCCGGTGCCCGCGCAACCCTAGATGTAGTACATGGCCGCGCCCGCGTCGCGCGCCTCGCGCTCTGCCACGTCGGCGATGGTGGCGGCTCCCAGCACGGACCGGGCGGCATTGGCCGCATCGGCGAACACGCCGGTCGCCCCCGGCCCGATCGGCCCATCGAGGAGCTCGACGATCTCGAGGACCGACACCTCGGCGGGACTGCGCGCGAAGCTGTATCCGCCCTTGACCCCGCGCTGGGACCGCAGGACCCCAGCGCGTCGCAATGTGGCAAAGAGCTGCTCCAGGAACTGAACCGGTATCTCTCGCCGTCGAGCCAGTTCGGCAATCGGCACCGGAACGGCACCACCATGCCGATGCAGCTCCACCAGAGCACGGAGGGCGTAGGGGGATTTCGTGGTGATGGAGATCATGCGAGAGGCTGGATTGTCGCGTGATCAGGGGACGTGCGCGTCCCGCCTAGGGTCAAGCTAGATCCAGCCCCGTTCCGTGGCCATCAGCACCGCCTGCGCCCGGTCCATGGCCCCGAGCTTGCCGTACACGTTGTGCAGGTGGGTGCGGACTGTGCTCGTGGAGAGGCTGAGCTCGGCGGCGATCTGCTTGTAGACCATTCCGCGGGCGAGCCGGCGCAGCACCTCGACCTCGCGGGCTGAGAGCGGGCAGGGGTCGATCTGTCGGGGTCGGCCGCCGGTGCTCGGCATCGGCAGGTCGTACATGACGGCGCGCAGCTGCTGGGGGCGGATGCCGACGTGGCGGGCGACGCCGAGGAGCTCTGCGGGCGAGATCGCGCCGCTGAGGGCGTAGTGAGCGAGCATGTCGGCGAGGCGGATGAGCGCCGACTCGCCCTGGGCGTCATCGGCGTGATGGCGTTCGATGCTGCCCGCCACCGATTTCGGAAGCCCCCACCGGCGGGCGAGGACGCCGCCGACGAGCGCGTGGTCGACGCCGAGCTCGCGCCGTTCGCGCTGGAGGCGCTCTTCCGGGGTGCGGGCATCGCCGTGGATCTGCCGCGGGTACCCAGGATAGGCGTGGATGAGGACGAGCTTGCCGATGTCGTGGAGGAGCGAGGTCACCATGAGGCGGTTGCGCTCCTCGTAGGCCAGCTCGCGCGCGAGCCGGTCGGCGGCCTGCTGGGTGGCAACGGCGTGGAGGCGGAAGCGCTCGGGTACGCCCTGCCAGACGGCGGTCCGCTCGAAGAAGTCAAAGGTTCGCGCTCGGCTGGCGATCGACAGGACGGTGTGCGGCGAGAGCACCTCGACGGCCCGCACTGCCGTGTCGACCCGGCCCCGCGTGCGACCGTCGACGCTGTTGGCCAGCCGTAGCACGGCGACGGCGAGCGCCACGTCCCCCTCGACGGCGGCGACCACGTCCGAGACCGCCGGCTCGCCCGTTTCGAACAGGCGCAGCACCCGGTTACGCGACTCGACGAGGACCGGAAATCCCTCGAGCGCCTCGAAGGCCGCGGTGAGACGGCGCCCGTGGCCCTCGTTGTGGTGTCGTTGGCGAGCCGCGGTGGGGTCGTTGGTGTTGGGCTCAGCGGCTGCGACGGGCATTATCGGTTCGCCATTCCCTGGCGAGGTCTCGGTCAAGCGCAAGGGTGCGGCGTCCTGGAGTTCCCGGTCTATATCGGCAAGGACACGAGCGTGGTTTAGTGATGGTCCCCCCCAGCTCGGCTGAGTGCCCGGTCGATGCGAGCGAGCACCTCGTCGCGCCCAAGGAGCGCTACGCTCTCGAAGATACCGGGTGAAGCAGACGTTCCGGAAATTGCGACCCTAACTGGTTGAAAAACTTTCCCCGGTTTCCAGCCACTTTCCTCGACCACGCAGCGCAGCGCCGCCTCGACGGTCTCCTCGGTGAAGGGGTCGGCCTCGCTGAGCGCCGCGCGCGCGGACCGGAGGATCTCGACGCCGCCGTCGTCGCCGATCGTGCGCTGAAACGCGGCCGGATCGTCGACGGGACCGTCGACGAGAAAGCCGGCCAATGGCCAGAAGTCGGCGAGCGTCTGGATCTTCTCGGCGGAGATCTCCACCGCCCCACGAAGTCCGCTGCGACCCGTGAACGCCTCGAGTCGGCGCGTCAGCTCACAGGTCCCGAGCTCGCGCAGGTATCTGCCGTTCATGTGCCGGAGCTTGCGCTCATCGAACACCGCCGGGCTCTTGGAGACCCGGTCGAGGCGGAAGCGCTCCGCCAGTTCGTCGAGGGTGAAGTACTCCTCGTCGGCGGCGAAGCCGGCGCCGAGCAGGGCGACGTAGTTATCTACCGCCTCGGGCAGGTACCCGGCCGCGCGCAGCGCCTGGACGGAGGCGGCCCCGTGGCGCTTGGAGAGCTTGCGCCCGTCGGGGCCGTAGAGCAACGGCAGGTGGGCGTAGACGGGCGGAGCCTGTCCGAGGGCGTCAAAGACGAGCAGCTGCTTAGGCGTGTTCGAGAGGTGGTCCTCGCCGCGGACCACGTGGGTGATGCCGGCTTCGAGGTCGTCGATCGCGACGGCGAAGTTGTAGAGCGGGGATCCGTCGGCGCGGGCGATCACCGGGTCGTCGAGGCTCGCGTTGGGGAATCGCGTCTCGCCGCGGATCACGTCGGCGAAGACGCTCTCCCCTTGGTCGGGAACCCGCAGGCGGACGGCCCCCTGTGCTTCGGGCTCGCCGCGGAAGCCGCGGTCGTCCCCGTGTTGCTGCTTGTAGGCCTTGACGTCCTCCCCCGTGGCAGTCGAGTGATAGGCGTGCCCCTCGCTGAGGATCTGCTCGAGCACCTCGCGGTGGCGGTCGGCCCGCTGTGATTGGAACACCGGGCCCTCGCCCCAATCGAGGTTCAGCCACCGAAGCGCGTCGAGGATCTGCTCCACGTTCTCCGGCGTCGAGCGCTCGCGGTCGGTATCTTCGATGCGCAGCACCAGCGTCCCGGCCTGGCCGCGGGCCAGAAGCCAGTTGTATAAGGCGGTACGAGCGCCGCCGATGTGCAGCGCACCCGTCGGGGAAGGAGCGAAACGGACTCTCATGGTGATCGTCCCATGCTAATCGGCGCCCACGTCTCGCCGGCCGGCGGCCTCCCGCGCGCCATCGAGCGCGGCGTCGATCGCGGCTGCCGCTCGATCCAGATCTTCAACCAGTCCCCGCGGATGTGGCGCCCCACCGCCTACACCTCGGACGACTTCGAGGCGTTCCGCGCGGCGATGTCCGCCAGCCCGATCGAGGCGGTCCTCATCCACGCCGTGTACCTCCTCAACTGCGCCACCGACGACGCCGAGATGGCCGGCAAGTCGCTCACGGCGCTGATCCACTCGGTTCGCGTCGGCGAGGCCATCGGCGCCTCCGGCGTCGTCCTCCACCCCGGCTCGGCGAAGACCGGCGACGTCGGGCAGGCGATCGCGCGCGCGGGCACGGTGATCGGCGAGGCGCTGGCCAGCACGTCGAATTGCCCGCTCCACCTCGAGAACACCGCGGGCACCGGCGGCACGCTCGGGCGCTCGTTCGTCGAGCTCGCGGCGCTCATAGACGCGGGCGGCGGCGGTCCGCGGCTCGGGGTGTGCCTCGACTCGTGCCATCTGCTCGCCTCGGGATACGACATCCGCACCGCACAGGGCCTGACCGACACGCTCGAGGAGTTCGACGAGCTCGTCGGTCTCGAGCGGCTCCGTTCGCTGCACCTCAACGACTCAGTTCAGCCGCTCGGATCAAACCGCGACCGCCACGCCAACCTCGGGATGGGCGAGCTTGGCGAGCGCGGGTGCGCCGTATTCCTCTCAGACCCCCGATTCGATCAGCTCCCATGCGTGCTCGAGACGCCCGGGGCGGACGGGAGCGGCCCGACGGTGGAGGAGGTGTCACTGGCCGGGAAGCTGCGAAAGCGCGGGCAGGCGTCGCGGCGCCGGGCGGCTCGGGGGGCTCGGCCCTAGCTCGTACCTAGCTCGTTCCTAGCGAGACCGGGCCGGTTCCGCGAGGATCCGTACACGCGCGCTGCGCATCTCGCCGAGCCACGCGATCATCGCCAGCACCGAGAGGCCGCCGCCAAGGGTGCACACCGCGAGCCATCCCCCGCTGCGCCACGCCAGGTCGGCGGCCGCCGATGCGAGCGCGCCCACAGGAAGTTGCCGGTCATGTACGCGGTCGTCGAGCGGCTGCGTGCCTCGGGGCGCCGCTCGTAGATGATCGTCTGATTGAGGATGTGCTGCCCCTGGACGCCGAGGTCGATGGCGACGATCCCAGCGATCAGGAGCACCACCTGCGTGCCCCCGAGCGCGCACAGGCCCCACCCGAGCGCGATGGCGGCGAGGAAGAAGCCGGTCGCGCTCCCGGAGCGCCCGCGGTCGTGCACGCGACCGGCGCCCTGGGCAGCGATCGTCCCCGCGAGGCCGGCGAGACCGAACAGCCCGATCACCGCCTCGCCGTAGGAGAACGGCGGCCGGGAGAGGAGAAGCGCCAGCGAAGTCCACAGGACCGAGAAGGTCGCGAAGCCGAGCGCGCCGTAGACCATGCGGCGGCGCAGCACCGGCTCCTCGCGGATAAGGACGATCGAGGCGAGCAGCTTCGGATATGGGGGACCGCCCTCGGGAGCGACATCGGGGAGGGCCCTCCACAGCGCCGCCGAGAGGACGAGCATGAGGCCGGCGGCGATCACGAACACGGCGCGCCACCCGACGACCGCCGCGCCCAGGCCGCTCACCGTCCGCGCCAGGAGGATGCCCATCAGCAGCCCGCTCATTACCTGCCCGACGACGCGGCCGCGCTCGTCCTCGGAGGCAAGCGCACTCGCGAAGGGGACGAGGATCTGGGCGACCACGGACTTCACGCCGACCACGCCGAGCGCGAGCGCGAGGACCCCGAGGCTGGGCGCCGCCGCCGCCGCGGCGAGTCCCAGCGCGGTGACTATGAGCAGGCGCGAGACGAGCCGGCGGCGGTCGAGGAGATCGCCGAGCGGGACGAGGAGCATGAGCCCGGCCGCGTAGCCGATCTGCGGGCGGTGACGAGCAGCGCCGCGTTCGACGACGACGTGTGTACGCCGGTCGCGATCGCGTGGAGCAGCGGCTGGGCGTAGTAGAGGTTCGCCACCGCGGCTCCGCACGCAACGGCGAGGAGGATTACCAGCGGTCGCGACATCCGTCCTGCGGCGTGAGTCCGGGAATTCACGACTCAGCTGAGGATAGGACAGGCCTGCGTTAGGCTTTTCCGGTGATCCTGACCGCCAGCGGCGAACCCGCCACCTAGTGGCCGAGCGCGCCGCGATAGTTACCGGGGGATCGAGCGGGATCGGGTTAGCGATCGCGAAGATGTTGGGCGAGGAGGGCTACGGACTGACCGTCGCCGCCCGTCGCCTCGACAAGCTCGAGCAGGCGGCGCGTGAGCTCGAAGCGGCGGGACTCGAAGTGCAGCACGTCGCGGGCGATGTGGCGGACGAAGCCGTCGTGCGTCAGGTGATCGATGCTCACCGCGACCGCTACGGGCGGCTCGATGTGCTCGTCAACAACGCGGGTGTCGGCATCGGCGCGCCTGTCGCGGACATCAAGACAAAGCTCCTCGACATCCAGCTCGCCGTCAACCTGCGCTCCCTGGTTCTCTTCTACCGCGAGGCGGTCGACATGCTCCGGGCCGCGGCTGCCGAACACGGCAGCGCCCTCGTCGTCAACACCTCCTCGATCTCCGGCAAGTCGGGACAGGCATGGCTGTCGGTGTACTCCGCGACCAAGCACGCGGTGATCGGGTTCACCGAGGCGATGAACAAGGAGCTGCTCTCCGAGGGCATCAAGTCGTGCGCGCTGTGTCCGGCGTTCGTGGACACGCCGATGACCGACTTCGTCAAGGAGAGTATCCCCGCCGCCGACATGATCCAGCCCCAGGACATCGCCGAGGGCGTCCGCCTCCTGCTCCGCGTATCCCCCGCGTGCGTGATCCCCGAGGTCGTGTTCGAGCGCCGGGGCGCGTCGGCGGGCGGTTAAGCCCGCGTTGCGGGCGCGCGAGGGGCGCGCTTGGGGTGCGGCGGTGCAGGCGCGCGCCGCTTCGCCAGCTGTGCCGCCTCGGTCTCCAGCCGGGCGAGGGCGCGCTCGTAATCGTCGTAGCGGCGGAACACGCGCATCCACGACCAGCCGGGCGCGTCCCGCAGCTCGGAGCTCCGGTCCAGCTCGCCGGGACGGATCGCCTCGATGGCACGGGCGGCGCGCTGACGCTCACGGCGCGCCGCGCGGTCGTGATCCTGTCGGCGACTCGTGGCCCGTTGTTTACTCGCGACGAGCCGGCGATGCTCGGCCAGCGCGACCGCGAGCTCGGGCGCGGGCTCGGAGTCGGCGAGCAGGCTCATCTCGAGGTGGGTGGTGAGGATCAGGAGCTCGCGCTCGGTCGCGCGCCGGGCGCGCCGGCCGTGGGTCCCCCCGAAGCGGTCCCACGTCTTGGCGAAGGTCTCCGCGTTGGTGCGGCCACCGCGCCGGTGCGCCGCCAGCATCGGGCAGACACCGCCGTCCTCGGTCGTGTAGGCGCCGAGGATGATGTCGTTGTGGCGGATGCCCTCGAGCATCGCCACCCGCGTCTTCATGGGCAGCGCGTCGATGGCGTGGCGGAGCTCCTGGATGGTCGCGTCGCGGTGTGTTCGCATAGGGTGTGACCGACGTCTCTCCGGCGGCTCGGCCACTGTATAGGCGCACGTCGCAGCCCTCAAAGGAACTCCTTGAGACGAAAGGAAAATTGCAGATGAAGCTCGGAGTGAACCTCGCCTACATGGCGATGGGCGTGACCCCCTCCGACCAGCTCCGAGTAGCCCAGGAGGCCGAGGCGCTCGGCTATGACTCGGTGTGGGCAGCCGAGGCGTACGGATCGGACGCCGCGACCATGCTTGCCTGGATCGCCGGTCAGACGAGTCGGGTCAAGCTCGGTTCGGCGATCTTCCAGATGCCCGGGCGAACGCCGGCGATGACAGCGATGACCGCCGCCACCATCGATCAGCTATCCGGGGGCCGGATGCTCTTGGGCCTCGGCACGTCGGGCCCGCAGGTGGCCGAGGGGTGGCACGGGCAGCGCTTCGCTCGCCAGCTCCTGCGCACCCGCGAGTACGTCGATGTCGTCCGCCAGGCGCTTGCCCGCGAGCGCCTCGAGTACCACGGCGAGACGATCGAGCTGCCGCTCCCCGACGGCCCCGGAAAAGCGCTCAAGCTGATGATCTCCCCGGTCAAGGAGCGGATCCCCATCTACCTCGCGGCGATCGGCCCCAAGAACACCGCGCTCGCCGGCGAGATCGCCGATGGCTGGCTCCCGGCCTTCTTCTCCCCCGAGCACGTGGCCGAGCTCCGGGCGCTGCTCGAAGAGGGAGCCGCCCGAGCCGGGCGTTCGCTCGAGAGCTTCGATATCGCCCCGTCGATCAACGTCTTCGTCGACGAGGACATCGAGCTCGCACGCAACGTCATGCGCCCCGCGCTCGCCCTCTACATCGGCGGCATGGGCTCACGCGAGCAGAACTTCTACAACAAGCTCGCCCAGCGCTACGGCTTCGAAGCGGCCGCCAGGGAGGTCCAGGACCTCTACCTCGAGGGCAAGCAGGCCGAAGCGTGCGCCGCCATCCCCGACGAGCTCATCGACATGGTCTCGCTGTGCGGACCGGCGGACGCGGTGCGCGAGCGGATGGCAGTGTTCCGCGACGCGGGCGTGGGCTCGCTTCTCATCACCCCGATGGCCTTCTCGGTCGAGGACCGCCTGGCCCAGGTTCGCGCCGTCGCCGAGCTCGCCGCTTGAGTCAGCGTCTGAGGCTCGCGTTCTTTCTGGGGGCGTTCGGGGACCCCGGTCACGCCTTTCCCATGCTCGCGCTCGGCTCGCGCCTGGCGGCACGCGGGCACACGGTGACGCTCGAGACGTGGTCGCGGTGGCGCGACCACGTCGAGGC
>JALYZL010000237.1 GCA_030948875.1 Actinomycetota bacterium | reverse complement strand
TTGCCGATGCGTCTGCGCTTGGCGGCTATGGCCCTTCTGATCTGCGGAATGTGCTGCGCGAGCGCTTCGGCGGCCTCGATCCCCGACCCGGTGGCCGCCGGGCCGTACAGCGTGACCAAGGTCGAGTACTACGGCGGATCGGTGTTGATGTCGGCGCCGCAGGCGAACGGGTCGGCGACGGCGGCGTTCCAGCAGCCGCTGGATGGAGCGCTGTTCTACCCGAGCGGCCCGGGCCCGTTCGATCTCGTGATCCTGATCCACGGCAACCACGCTGACTGCCTCACGGCGACGGGTCAGGAGACGACGACGGGGCTTGCCAACTGCTCGGCGACGCCGGGCAATATTCCGCTCCTCAACTACGAGGGCTACGACTACCTGGCCAACAATCTCGCGAGCCACGGCTTCATCGTCCTCTCGCTCGACGCCGACGCGCTCACGAGCTTCCAGACGGGTCAGGACAACGGCACGCTGCTGCGCGAGCAGCTGATCGCGGCCTCGCTCGACATGGTCTATGCCTGGCAGGACGGTGCGCCGCTCTATGTCCAGCCGAGCCCGGGCGTGGTCCAGGCTTCGCCGCCGGAGTATGCGACGCCGTACGCCCTCGCGGGCCACATCAACCTCGAGAACGGGGTGGGGATCTGGGGCCATTCCCGCGGGGGCGAGGCGGTCACCGACTTCGTCGAATACGACCGCACCCGGCCGGCACCGGGGCGAAAGTACCGCCTGGACGCGGTAATGGCGTGGGCCCCGGTCGACTACGAGCGCGCTTCGGTGTACGGCACCGCGGCCAACGGCGTCACCCCGGCGCCGACGGCCTACGCCGCCGTTGTGCCGCTGTGCGACGGCGACGTCTCGGACATCCACGGCGCACGTGACTACATGAACAGTCTCTACCCCCAGGTCGAGCCCAATGACCCCTCGCCCAAGATGCAGTTCGCCTTCCAGGGCGGCGACCACGACTACACGAACACGATCTGGGCCTCGTCGGGCAGCGAGGACGGTCTGGGCTACCAGTCGACCAACCTGTCGGGGACGACGAGGTCGGACGCCGCGTGCGGTGAGGACCAGCCGGGCAACGTCCGCCTCACGCCGCAGGACCAGCAGACCCTGTCGGTCGCTCTGACCTCTGCCTTCATGCAGCGCTACGTGCAGGGCAACCTGGCCTTTGACCCGCTGATGACGGGCCAGGTCGGGCTCCCGCCGAATGCCACCGGCCAGACGCGTGGGGTCGCCCCCGCCGAGGAGCTGAAGACGAGCTACTGGGCTCCCGCCGATCAGCGCGAGAACGGAATCCAACCGGTCCCCGGCGATCTCACGAGCGATCTTCTCGGCGGCTCGCTCTCCGGCGTCGGGTTCCAGAACCCGTATCAGGCCCAATACTGCGTCAACGGCACCTGCGCGACAGGCGGCGTCCAGCCCGCTCCCGCGACAACGCCCCAGGGCTACGACTGGTGCGACCCCGAGCCCGTCGAGTTCAGGACGCTCCTACCCGGCCAGTCGTTCCCGACGGCAGCGAAGTCCTGCCCGTTGCCGCCGCCGGGCGTGTCGGGCGCCTACGACCCGGTGGCGTTCGGCGGCCAGGCCAACGAGCGCGAGAACCACCCGATCAACCGCTCCTGGGGGCCGCAGCTCTCGCTCGCCTGGAACGGCCCGGCCCAGCTCGATGCCGAGATCCCGGCCGCCGCCGGCAACGTCAGCGGGCTCAAGGTGCTCGCCATGGACGCGGCGGTCAACTACTTCGACTCGCGCAACCCGCCGTCAGGGCCGAACAACCCGCTGACCGAGACCAACCCGCACGTCGCCGTTCAGAACTTCGTCGTGCGCCTCACCGACGCTGCGGGCAACACCGCCGACGTCACCGCCAACAGCATGGCTTACGGCACCGCGCTCGAAGCGCCGCTCGGCACTTCGCGGCGCAACGAAGTGCTGAGCGAGATCCGCATCCCCCTCACCGACTTCGCGGGCGTCGATCTCACCCAGATCCGCAAGATCTCGCTGATCTTCGGGACGACGACGCCGAGCGGCTCGATCCAGCTCGCGAACATGCGCTTCCAGGAGGCGGTCAACCAGCCGACGACCGATCCGGTCATCGGCGTGCCGCCCACGAACCCGCCCGGCGGGACCTCGCAGGTCCCGCTCGGCGCCGCGAGCACGGGAACGACGGCGTCCTCCGCCGGACCTCTGGCGCAGGGCGGCGGCACCGGGAAGCCGCTCGCCACCGACGCCGTCCCGCTCGACGGGACCGACACCGTGGCCTCGAGCAAGGTGTGCTCGGACCGCACGGCGCCGGCGAGTCACCTGCTTTCGGCGCTCTACCGAGGCGGGCACCTGACCGTGACGGGCTGGGCGACCGACCGGGGCTGCAAGGCCACGCGCCGAGGAGAGAAGAGCCTCCGCGGCTCGGTGCTCCGCGTCCTCGTCTCGCTCGCCCGCCTCAAGGGCGCCGCCTGCGAGTTCCTCGCGCCCACGGGCTGGCTGCGAGCGTCGGCGAGCTGTGCGACCGACTACGGGCTTGTGGCCAAGGGCGGCGTCCGCTTCGCGCTGCGGATCCGCTCGCAGCTTCCCGACGGGACCTACCTCCTGCGGACTGCAGCGATCGACCACTCGGGCAACCTCGAGCCCGCGCGCGGAATCCGGGTGACAATTCGGAAGGGCGCGCTGTTCCTCTGATGCGCCGCCGTGCCCTGCTCGTTCTCCTCGCCTGCATCGCCATTGCGCCGGGGGTGGCCCAGGCCGACTCCACGATTTACGTGGGAACGGCGCCCGCTTGTCCGAACGCGCAGTTCACCGATCTCACCACCGCGGTGACCTACGCCCAGTCGCACGACACGATCCGCATCTGCCCGGGCACGTACACGGTCGGGCCCACCACGCCGACCACCGTGCCCGCGGCCGGGCTCCAGGGCCTGGTCATCGACAAGACGCTTCAGATCATCGGTGCGGGCGCCTCGAAGGTGACGATCAAGCCGACCCAGAGTCTCGCGCTCGCTGGGAGCCCCACAGATAATGTTCGCGACGGGCTCGGCAACATAATCGACGTTACTAACTCAAGTCCCGGTGACTCCTCGGACTTCGACGTGAATCCGACGATCTCGGGGGTCACCATCTCCGACGGGGGCTTCCTCGTCGACGCGGGGATCGCCTTCAACAACGCGGCCGGGTCGATCACCAACAGCACGATCGGTCCCTTTAACGGGAGCACGCCGAGCGTGACCGATCCGAACGTTGGCTGGGGGGTTGTAGAGTCGAACAACTACGCGGTGACGCCCCAAGGCGCGTTCATCCGCGACGTCACGGTCTCGGGCGATCTCATCACTGGCTACGGGGGCGGCGGCGTGCTCGTCGACGGATCGGAGTCGACCAAACCGATCTACTTCCGCTCCGGCGTGTCGAGCACGGCAGCGATCACCGGCAACGTGATCACCGGTGCAGCCAGCACCTCGAGGGTGCAGCAGTACGGCATCCAGGTGAACGCCGGCGCTCGCGCGGCGATCAGCGGCAACGTGATCAGCAGCAACCAGGGTGCCACCGCCGCGACGGCGACGAGCCCGGGGAGCGGCGTAGGGATCCTCCTCACCGACGCCGACCTCACCTCCACCGTTCCCGGCACGACGACGAACTACTACACCACCACCGCCGTCAACGACCTGACGGGTAACGGCTACGGAATCTTCAACGGCACCGCTGACTTCCCTGGTGCCTTCACGAGTGACCCCAATCACATCTATCCGATCGAGGTCAACGGGACCGCACACAGCCCGATCGATCTCCCCACCCTGGCCAACACGGCCCAGAGTACGCCGACGGTGCCGGTGACCGTCAACTACGACATGCCCGGCTTCGCGGTACAGGGCGCCCAGCCCAGGGCCAACTACTACGGGGCGACCGGGCCGGCCGTCGGTGCCCCGAGCACGGCTACCGCGGACGGCATCAGTGCGTCCACCGCCGGGGGCACCGACAGCGTGATCTATAACAAGACGGCGAGCGGCGCGACCTCCAATCCGCCCACTGTCGCCTTTCCGGCCCCCACCGCACCCGGAGTGGTGACCGACGCGCCGCCCGGCGCCGTTTGGGGCACTCCGGACGGAACGCACGCCACGACCCTCAAGGCCGGCACCGCGGACGAGCTGCTCGTGCAAGCCAGCGACGACTTCGGCGTGCAGTCGGTCGATATCACCGCGAACGGGACCGACCTCGGCACGCTCACGCTTCCTCCCCACGAGACGACGTGGACGCCTCCGATGAGCCTCGCGGGCCAGACCGTGCCGCTTCTCGCCACCGTCACCGACGAGGCGGGTCAGGTGACCACGGCGACGATCAACGTCACCGTAGTCGCGGCGTCGAGCGGCTCGCCGGGGTCGCCCGGATCCTCCGGCTCACCGGCGTCACCGGGGTCGCCGGGCTCGGGCAGCACGACGGCCCCCACCATCTCGCTTCCGGCCACCTTCGGGACGAGCCAGCACCCGATCACGTCCTTGAACTTCACGCCCACCTTCACCGGTGCCATCGCCTTGGTCGTCTACAAGCTCGACGGCAAGGTGATCTGCACCACCAAGGTGGCGCCGTTCGCGTGCACCGCCAAGCTCACCGGTGCCGATCCCGGTACGCGCAAGCTCGAGATCGTGGCGACCTCGACGACCGGTGTCGTAACCACGCTTGAGCGCACGATCCACATCGCCCGGATCGCCGCCAAGGGCCTGACGGTCAAGACCGCGCCGAAGGGCGGCAAGCTCCTCGTCGCCGGCACCTTGGTGCGGCCGAGCAACGTGACCGCAACGGAGGGCTGCAGCGCCGGCAAGGTGATACTCACCGCCGGACACCACCACGCCACAGCGAAGCTCGGGCCCAAGTGCACGTTCAGCGCCAAGCTCTCGGGCGTCGCCAAGGGCGCGGAGCTGAAGGCGTCCTTCGGCGGCAACGCCGTGCTCGCCCCGCGCTCGGCGACGGTCAAGGTGGCGTGACCCCCCGCGCCAGTCGTCCCGCCGCGACCGTCCCCGCCACGAGCATCGCCACGCCGTAGACCCCGGGGACGGCACCCGCCCGGGTTTCCGAAGGCCTGGGTGGCCAGTGCGGCCGCGACGGCGAAATCGCGCATGGCGATGGCCAGCGCGCCGGGGACGGCGGTCGTGGGATCGGCGCGCCGGCGCCATAGCTCGGCCACCGCGGCCGAGACGGCGAGGAAGGCGAGGC
>JALYZL010000206.1 GCA_030948875.1 Actinomycetota bacterium | reverse complement strand
CGAAGTCGGGGAACTTCATCGCGTCGCGGATGAAGAAGACCTTGAGGTTGTTGCCCACGAGGTCCCAGTTGCCCTCCTCGGTGTAGAACTTGACGGCGAAGCCGCGCGGGTCGCGCAGGGTCTCGGGGGAGTGGCCGCCGTGGGTGACGGTGGAGAAGCGGACGAAGACGGGGGTGCGCTTGCCCTGCTCCTGGAAGAGCCTGGCGCGGGTGTACGCGGCGATCGGCTCGTCGCCGACGGTGCCGTACGCCTCGAAGTGGCCGTGGGCGCCCGCGCCGCGCGCGTGGACGACGCGCTCCGGGATCCGCTCGCGGTCGAAGTGGCTGATCTTCTCGAGGAAATGGTAGTTCTCCAACGTGGTCGGCCCGCGATTGCCGATGGTGCGGTTGTGCTGGTTGTCGTAGACGGGATGGCCCTGGCGCGTGGTCAACGTCGGGTGCTCGCCGTCTCCCGCGTCGCCGCCCTGATTGTCGGTCGCCCGCTTGGTGGGTTTGTCATCGCTCATGTGCCGATCCTTCCGTCCTCCTGTGGGCGGCCCGTGTGCCCCCCGCTCGGAAATGCGCGCAGCGGCGTTTCACCGACGGCTGCGGCCCTACTGTAGACAAAGTCTCTCCGGAAAGCAAGTCCATGCTTGCCGCTGCATGCCGCCGCACGGGACGTGTCGAGTCCCATACGTCTCAAGCAAGCACCGGGCGGACCTCGACGCGACAGGGGATTTTCAACGCACTCGAGTTCGTTTTCAAGACAGTCCCTTGACGTGTACGCATCACCGTCCGTACCGCACGCAAGACCGCGTGCGAGGGCCGCGATCATGCCGGCTTCACGACACCTCGTTTATCTCGGGCACAATGAGGCAGTCCACGACGCGCGCCCCGCCGCCACGATCGAAGACGAGGAGCGGATTGATGTCGATCTCGCGGACAACATCTTGTAGATCGAGGCACAGCCGCGAGAATTTCCCCAGAATAGCGACGATGGCGTCCGTGTCCGCCGGGGCCGCGCCCCGCGCGCCGCTGCCATCGAGGATCGCCGCGCCGCGCAGGCGGGCGAGCATCGCGCAGCTATCGCGGTCGGTGAGCGGCGGTACACCGAGCGCGATATCATTCAGTACCTCGACAAACACACCCCCCATCCCGACCGCGACCACCGGGCCGTATGCCGGATCGCGCGTCATGCCGAGGATCATCTCGCGGCCGCTGACGACCATCTCCTGCACGAGCACACCGGTGATCCGCGCGCCCGGATCGTACCGGTGGGCATTGGCGACGATCGTCGCGAAACCGGCCCGCACCGCCGCCTCGCCCCGCAGGTCGAGCAGCACGCCACCCGCCTCGGTCTTGTGGGCGATGTCTGACGACTCGATCTTCAGCACGACCGGGTAGCCGATGGCCTGTGCCGCCGCGACCGCCATCTCCGCAGTCGGCGCGAGCGATTCACGCGTCACGGGGATGCCGTAGAGGGAGAGAACCTCCTTAGCCGCCCGTTCGACGAGCGACACGTCCCCTGCCGCGATAATGAGCGCCCGCGCTTGATCCGCGACGGCGGTCGTCGCTTCCGCAGTCACCATGTGCGCGCCCGTTTGACGCGCGCGCTGAAACTCCGCGTACCGGATCAGCGAGCGCACCGCGCGCAGCCCGTTGTCCGCTCCCTGGAGGAACGGGACACCGTCCCAGTGCATGACCGGCTCGACCGGGTCCCGATCGTCTCGGCGCCCTTCCCGGACTCGCCCGGCGACGAGCGACATCATCAGGAACAGCTTGTCGGGGTACATCTCCGGCATCACCCGCAGCACCTCGCCAACGGGCGCCGCGAGATCGAAGCGCTCGGGGCAGGGCTGACCATAAAGGACGACGTCGATGTTCGGGTCCTCGGCCATCGCGATAAATGCCCCTTCGGTGATCTCCGGCCGGCTCGCCGCCTGCCCGGTGACATCGTGCGGGTTGCCGACGGTGCCGAAGTCCGGGATCACGGCATGCAGTTTCTCGACCGTCCGCGGCGCGAGGTGCGGCATCGCGACGCCGAGACTATGCGCGACATCCGACACGAGGCCGCAGGCGCCGCCCGAGGAGAAGATCGCGCCGACGCCGCTCCCGCGCGGCAGCCGCTTCGTGTGGAAGACCGCCAGCGTCTCATTCATCTCGTCCAGGTTGTCGACGCGGACGACGCCGTACTGCCGCATGATCGCATCGGCGATCGCGTCCGATCCGACGAGGGAACCGGTATGCGCCTGCGCCGCCCGCTGCCCGCCCTCGGATCGACCGATCTTGAGGACGACAATCGGTTTCTCTCGCTCCGCTGCCATCGCCGCGACGCTGAGGAACTTCTGCGGGTCGCGGAACTGCTCGATGAAGCAGCCGATCACGCGCGTCTCTTCATCCTCGATGTAGTAGCGCATGAAGTCGGTCGCATCGAGGTCCGCTTCGTTGCCCGTCGTCACAATGTAGGTGAAGCCGAGTCCGCGCTCGCTCGACGGCGTGACGACGCAGTAGGCGAGCAGGCCGCTCTGGAAAACGAGGCCGACCGGCCCGCGCGGGACGGTATCATATGGGCCCCAGATCGCGATCATCTTCGCGGGCGTGCTGATGATGCCCAGGCAATTCGGGCCGACGACGCGGATACCGGTGCGCCGCGCGAAGGCGCGGATCTCCTCTTGTCGCCGGTGCGCCGCGCTGTCGCTCTGCTCGCCGAAGCCGCTGGTGATGATGTTGACCGCCCCAACGCCCGCGCGCTCCGCCTGCCCGAGGACATCGAGGACGAGATGGCTCGGCACCACCACAATCGCCTTGTCCACGCCGCCGGGGATCGCATCGATCGTCGGGTAACACGGCGTGCCGAGCACTTCCGTGTGGCGCGGCGTGACGCCGAAGATCTCGCCCTGATACCCACCGCCGATGATCTCGCGATGGATGTTGTAGGCAAACCCCTGGCGCGGCGTCGCCCCGACAATCGCAAGCCGCTTCGGATGGAACAACGCCTCCATCGCCCGCGTGAACTGCGCCTGTTCGTCTGCCGCGCTGTCTGGCCCCACCGTCCGAGCCATCGTTCATTCCCTCCTCAGGAGCCGGTCACAAACCCACCAAAAATGAACGGCCCGCTCGTTCAGTCCGCCGCAC
>JALYZL010000202.1 GCA_030948875.1 Actinomycetota bacterium | reverse complement strand
GATCTCACCCGACCGGCCTACCACCGCCCCCACCCAACGGCTGAAAACCGCCGGCTCCGAGTCGCCGCGCGCCGGCGCAGCACCCGCAGACCCGCCCAGCAAACCCGCGGCCCCAGCACCAGCCAGGCCACTCAGCAAGCCACGGCGAGTAAGCCGCGGTCTGGCGTTCTCGGGGGCTTCGGACACTCCCAGGGGTCTACCACAGGGTCGGGCTGGGCAGTCGCGGTCGCGCTCGGTCGCGCTGGCCAGTCGAGCCACCGCGCGCGCCCACCACCCAGCTTTCAAGTCGAACGGCGGCAATGGCCCAGCCACGGGACGACCCGCGGGCGCTCTCCCCCGACCCGCCAGCACCCAAACCCAATCGCAAGCCCAGAACCACCGGCAGGAGAACCAACCCATCCGGCTAAACTCAAAAACAGCGACGTTCAGCGCCCCCAACTCATGAGCAGACTCGAACGACAGAGGCGGCGCCAGCGACACGGCGGCAGCTCGGTAAAGCGGGGCCTCCTGATGCTGGTGACGCTGATCATCGTCGGGACCGCGCTGGGAGTACTGACCGCGATCGGATGGGTCGTCTCCGTCGCCGATTCCGCGCCGAACATCGATCAGCTTCGCCCCCGCGACCCAGGTCAGATCTCCGAGGTGTTCGCGGACAACGGTCATACGCGGCTCGGCTACCTCAAGTCTCATGTGCTGCGCACGGTGGTTCCGGGCAGCCAGATCCCCAAGACGCTCAAAGAGGCGACGGTGGCGATCGAGGACCGCCGCTTCTACCAGCACGGCGGGGTCGACTACTACGCGATCCTCCGCGCCGGGGTCAGGGACGTGTTCAGCGGCGGGGGGTCGATCCAGGGCGGGTCGACGCTGACCATGCAGCTCGTACGCAACACCTATCTTCCCGAGCGCTACCTCAAGAGCCGCAACCTGAAGTACAAGATCATCGAGGCCAAGCTCGCCGAGCAGCTCGAGAAGGTCCACACCCGGGCCTGGATCCTCGACCACTACCTGAATGACATCTTCTACGGCGCCGTGGGCGGGCAGAACGCCTACGGCGTCGGGGCGGCGTCGCAGATGTTCTTCAACAAGCCCGTGTCCCAGCTCGATCTGGCGCAGGTCGCGCTCCTCGCGGGGCTGCCCCAGGCCCCGACCTCATACAACCCGTTCCTGCACCGCGGCCTGGCGCGCACCCGCCGCCACGAGGTGCTGCAGGCGATGGTCACCTCGGGCTACATTACCCAGGCTCAGGCCGACACCGCCGACGCCGAGCCGCTCCAGGTCCAGGCCAACGATTACTACACCGCGCGACAGCAGCCCTACGTGCTCGACTACGTCCAGCAGGTACTCGACCAGAAGCTCGGCACCAAGGCCGTGGACCAGGGCGGACTGAAGGTCTACACGACGATCAACCTCCAGTACCAGCAGGAGGCACGGGCGGCGATCCTCGCCGAGCTCAGCCAGCCCGGCGATCCCGCCTCGGCGCTGGTGACGATCAATCCCGCCAACGGGAACATCCTCGCGATGGCCAACTCCACCACCTACCAGCAGTCGCAGTTCGACTACGCGACACAGGCCAATCGACAGACCGGCTCGGCGTTCAAGATCTTCGCGCTGATGACGCTGATCCACGACTACAGCGGCGATCCCAACACGACGTACTACGAGTCGAGGCATCTCGCCGCCGGCTGGCTGCCGGGCTACCCCACCTACGACGTCTCCACCGCCGAGCACTCCTACCTGGGCCGGATCAGCATCGCCAAGGCGACGGTCCTGTCCGACAACACCGTCTTCGCCCAGCTCGCCGCCGACATCGGTTTCCACAAGCTGGACGCGATGGCTCACGCGATGGGGATCACCTCGCCGCTCCAAGGCAATCCATCCGAGGTAATCGGCGGTCTCAAGGTCGGGGTCTCGGCGCTGCAGATGGCCGACGCGTACGCCACCGTCGACAACGGCGGCTGGCACGTCCCCCCGACCGTGATCTCCAAGGTCGTCTATCCGCCATCCGCCGCCTATCCCAACGGCAAGGTCGTCAACTTCGGGAATCCCCCCCGCCAGCAGATCTTCAGCTCCGGCCAGGCCTACGCCGCGACCCAGATCCTCAAGGGAGTGATCACCTCGGGAACCGGCACGGCCGCCAACTACGGCTGTCCTGCCGCGGGCAAGACGGGAACGACGAGCAACTACACCGACGCCTGGTTTGTCGGCTTCACCCCCAAGCTCTCGACCGCCGTGTGGGTCGGCTATCCCAGCGCGACGACCTCGATGACCGACGTCAACGGGCTCGGCCCCGGCTTCGGCGGCACGCTGGCGGCGCCAATCTGGCACACGTTCATGCAGCAGGCGGCGGGCGGCTACTGCGGCGACTTCACCGCACCGGCCACCACCTGGCAGGGCACCCCGTTCTACGGCAACTACGCGCACTTCGCGCTCGGCAGTCCGAGCTCACAGGTCCAGAGCGGGACGGGAAACACCGGCGCCACGCCTACGACGCCCACCACCCCGACCACTCCGGGCACCCCGACCACCGGCGGCCAGTACACGAACCCGCAGCTCTACAACCCCGCTCCTCAGCCCGGCTCGGGGAACGGCACGGGCACAGCCGGGCTCCCCCCCGCGGCCCACCCCGGATCGGGCGGAGCGTCCCCTACTCCCTAGCCCCGATAGCATCCACCGGGTGCCCAAGGAGGAAAAGGTTGAGCTGGAGGGAGAGGTCATCGAGGCCCTTCCCAACGCGATGTTCCGTGTCAAGCTCGACAACGACCACGTAGTCCTCGGGCATGTGGCTGGCAAGATGCGTCGATTCCGGATCCGCATCCTGCCCGGCGACCGTGTCCGCGTCGAGCTCTCGCCGTACGACCTCGACCGCGCGCGCATCGTCTACCGGCATCGCTGAGCGTCGTCGCGGGCCCGGTGGTGCGCGAGCTGGATCTCATCGCCGCCTTGGAGACGACGTTCTCGCCGAGCGACCCGCGAGTCGTTCGCTGGCTCGGCGATGACGCCGCCGTGGTCCGCGCGGGCGGCTACGCGGTCACGTCGGTGGACACGATGGTCGAGGGCGTGCATTTCCGTAGCACCCAGCTCGCGGCCGATGAGATCGGGCACCGCGCGCTCGCCGCTGCCCTGTCGGACCTCGCGGCGATGGGAGCCCGCCCCGGCGAGGCCTACCTGGCGCTCGGGCTCCCGGAGCAGACCGAGATCCCCTACGTCACCGAGCTGGCGCAAGGCGCGCAGGCCCTTGCCGACCGCGCGGGCGTGACCATCGCCGGGGGCGACGTGACGCGCACGCCGGTCCTCACCGGCTCCTTCACCGTGGTCGGGTGGACGGCTGACC
>JALYZL010000439.1 GCA_030948875.1 Actinomycetota bacterium | reverse complement strand
GTCTGATCGACCGGGTCCGCGGGCCGCGAAGAAGGAATCGGCCGTGATGTGTAGTACTCAACGGACTGATGGCGCTCCGTCGAGCTTATGCGGACGAGTATGCAGTGCGCATCAATCGCGCGGCGGTTGTGGTCTGCGACCTGGTCCCAGCGGACGCGGTGCGGGCGCTGCAAGCCGAGTTCGATCTGTCCGAGAGGCAGGCACGCCGGTATGTCAACGTGGCGCTGGAGCAGCCCGGGGGTGTGGCGGTGCCGGAGCGAACGGCGGTGTTCACGGTCCGGCTCGCGCCGTCGCTGATCGGCGGATTGCGCGCGCGTGCCGGCGCGACCGGGCAAACGTTGAGCGCAGTGACTGCCGAGGCGGTGCGTGGCTATCTCGCGGGTACTGGGCAGCGGGGCGGTGGCCAGGCGAGTTGAGGTCGAGTTCGTCGGCGACCGGCTCGCCGACGCGCGGCTGGCGCAGGCGTACTCGGCGTTGGCACCCGAACGGCGGCGTGTGACAGGCAACGAGGGGAGCGGTGATGAGCGGCACGGTCTCGCAGACCGACGGGCAGGTGAGGGTCGCGGCGATCTACGCGCGGGTGTCCTCCGAGCGCCAGCGTCAAGAGCAGACGATTCAGAGTCAGACTGTCGCGCTGCGTGAGCTTGCTGAGCAGCGCGAGCTGCTTGTCCGGGAGGAGTTCATCTTCGAGGACGATGGGTTCTCTGGCGCGAGCTTGCAGCGCCCGGCGCTGGAGCGGCTTCGCGACCGCGCGTTCGACGGGTGCTTCGAGGTGCTCCTCTGCCACGCGCCCGACCGGCTCGCGCGGCGCTACGCATACCAGGTGTTGCTGCTCGAAGAACTCGCGCGCGGCGGGATCGAGGTCGTGTTCGCCAAAGAGCCAGAGCGATCAGGTTCACCCGAGGACGAGCTGCTGCGCCAGTTTCAGGGGATGATCGCCGAGTACGAGCGCGCGCAGATCGCCGAGCGCTGCCGCCGCGGGAAGCTGCATCGCGCGCGAGCCGGCGCGGTCTCGGTGCTATCCAACGCGCCGTACGGCTACCGGTATGTCAAGAAGACCGAGCATGCCGACGCGTTCTACGAGGTCGCCGAGCTCGAAGCGGCGATCGTGCGGGAGATCTTCGACCGCTACGTCGAGCAGAGCGAGTCGATCGGGCAGATCGCCCGGGCGCTGACCGAGCAAGCTGTGCCGACCCGGACCGGGACGCCATGCTGGGGACCATCGACGATCTGGGCAATCCTGCGGAACCCCGCCTACACCGGCCAGGCGGCTTACGGCCGACGGCGCGTGACCGGCACCCCCGCGAAGTCGATGCGCCGGACACGCCAGCGCGGCAGGCATTCCGGTCGCTCCGCCTACGAGCATGTCGGACCTGAGCACTGGCTGCGGATCCCGGTGCCCGCGCTGATCACCGAAGAGCAGCACGCGCTCGCTCAACAGCTGCTTGCGCGCAACAGCCGCCTGTCGCCGCGCAACACGCGACGGCCCTCGCTGCTGCAAGGGATCCTTGTCTGTCGCGAGTGCGGTCACTCCTACCACCGAAGCTCCACCCGCAGCAAGACCGGGAACGTGCACCACTACTACCGCTGCTCTGGAGCCGACAGCTTCCGCCGCCCCGAGGGACGCGTGTGCGCTGCTCGCCCCGTCCGCGTCGACGACATCGACGAGCTGGTCTGGGCGCAGGTAGTCGCACTGCTGGAGAACCCCGACCTGATCAAGGCCGAGATCGAGCGGCGCCTTCAGGCGCTCCGCGCCGAGCACCCAGCCAGCCACCGCCGCGACGGGCTCCAACGTGACCTTACGCGTGCGCAGGGCGCGTTGCGGCGACTGATCGACGGCTACCAGGAACAGCTGATCACGCTCGAGGAGCTCCGCGCCCGCACCCCCGAGCTGCGCAAGCGCGAAGCGACCCTCCGCGCGGAGCTGGACGCACTCGACGCCCAGCTGCACGACGCTGAGAGCTACCTCAAGCTCACCGAGACGCTCGACGCGTTTCGCGCGAAGCTGTCAGCCAACGCCGAGAAGCTCACGATCGAGCAGCGCCAAGAAATCGTCCGACTCGTCGTGCGCGAGGTCCTGCTCGGCGACGACGACGTCACCGTCCGCCACTCAATACCGATCCCTACCGGCGGCCAGCCCGGCGGTTCGCTACTGCGTTCACAGAGTCAAGGCACTGCGCAAAGCGATCAAGGACGTGTTCGGCGAGCACGCGCTCGTGCATCGGTGCCATCGTCATAAAGAACGCAACGTGTGTGACCTGTTGCCCGAGCGCGACCGGCCGCAGATCCTCGCGCGGATCCGCGGCGCCT
>JALYZL010000189.1 GCA_030948875.1 Actinomycetota bacterium | reverse complement strand
GTGTGAGACGAGGGCCAGGCGCTCCTCGAGAGCCGGCGGGGCGGCCAGCTGCGCTGCGGGAGTCGGCGACGGAGAACGCCGTTCGTCCAGGCGGGTCGGTGGCACTTGGGCGGTATCTGAAGCGGGCCGTAGCTCGGATTGTGAGCCCAGGTTAGTCGACGTCGGCTGGGAACCTTGCCTTCGTGCCAGCGGGCTGTCGATGCGCGTCACCTTCAGCTCTGCGCTCACGCTGCGGCCTCCAGCTCGCGGGCGAGCTGCCGGAACGCCTCGGAGCCGGTGTGGTCGGGCTCGAGCGCCACCAGTGGGACGTGTCGGATCGCGGCGTGCTCGAACGCGTCGCGGGCCGGAATGAAGGTCGCGGCGACCGGCAAGCCCAGCTCCCCGAGCTCTGACTGGATGGCCCGAAACACCCGCCGGCGCAGCAGGCGGGTGCCCTCGACTCGGTTTCTGACCAGGGCGGTGATCTTGGGAGCGTCTTCCTCGAGCGCCTGAGCAGTGGCGATCAGCTCCTCCGCGCCCGAGAGCGCGTCGACGGACTTCATGTCGATCGGGATCACCGCCTCGTCGGCCGCACATAGCGCGTTGATGGTCAGCAGGCCGAGGTTCGGGGGGCAGTCGAGCAGCACGAAGTCATAGCGAGCCTGCATAGCCCCCAGCGCTCGACGCAGCACCAGCTCGCGCCGGGGCAGCCCGGCGAGGGTCAGCTCGATGTTCGCCAGCTCGCGCCGGGAGGCGATCACGTCGACCCCCGGCAGCCCGCTGTTGATGATCGCGTCGTCAATCTTGATCGGTGCCGCGTCGCGCAGGACCGCCGCCTCGAGCACGTCATAGATCGTGTGGGTGCGCGACGGGTCGACCCCGAACCGACGCGTGAGCGCGAACTGCGGGTCGAAGTCGATCGCCAGCACGGCGTGGCCCTGGCTTCCCCACGCCGCCGCCAGGTTGGCCGTCGTCGTGGTCTTGCCGACCCCGCCCTTCTGGGTGCAGATCGCGATCGTCCTCATCGATCAAAAAGCTTCGACGCGGTGGCTGGGTTTCCTGCCGGCCAGCTACTCGACGAGTTTGTCAGCAAACCGGCTGGCTTAGAAGCTGGCAAACGGGCTGGTTTGCGGGTTGGTTTGCTGACAACAAGAGAATGGCTGTGTAGCAAGCTCGAACTGTCCGATCGTGATCAGCACTGACCGGACGTTGGCCTACGCCGCCAAGGTGAGCTGCTCGGCGGGAACGGTGAGCGGCGATTCAAGCGGAGAAGCGTTTGCGTACCGCCGCACCACGCGAAGAAAGCTGTCGCGCCCGCGTCCGCCATGGGCTTCGAAGGCGAAAAACGACTTGTCGGCGGCGCAGACGCGGTGACCGGCGTCATTGAGCGTTCGCCGCCGTCCCGCGTCTGCGGCGTTGCGCACGCCGAGCGCGTGGCAGTGATCGACCGTGAGCGGCACCTCGATCGTTTCGAGAGCGTCGGGCGCTTCGAACACCTGGCGGTAGGGGATCCGGGGAGAGGTGAAGACCATCCACAGCGCCAGCGCCACGCCGCGCAGCTGCTGGGCCTTGACCCAGTCAAAGCGGCGCAGATCTGATTCCGCGAGGCGTTGGGTGTAGTCGGGATGCAGGCGCCAAGCGATGGTTCCGCGATGCTTGGTGCCCAGCGCACGGCCAAAGTCAGCGCGATCCATCCCATGCTGTCCCGCCTCGGCGTAGGCCTTGAGGATGGTCTCTTCGACGAACAGGTTGATCAGCAGGCTGGTGTCCGATACGCCGGGAGCGGGGCGCTGATTGACGATGTCGTAGCCCGGCACCGTGAACCGGGCCTCGCGCAGATCAAACAACGCCCGCAGGAGGCGCTTGGTGTTGGCTCCCCCGCGGGCGCGGTCCTCTCCCCAGATCATCCGGCACAGCTCCCCGACTGTGGTGGCGCCACGCCCGTTGGCGGGCATGCCCTGGGCCACGTGCAGCGTGATCAGCGCCATCCACGCCTTGAAATGGATTTCACCGAGCTGCGCGCCGACGACCCGGGCAGTTGAGGTCAACAGCTCACGGGCGTCGACGACCAGCAATCCACGCGGGCCGGTCCCGAAAAGCTGGGTCGCTGCCGACGCGACATCGTTGTCCATCCAGCCCTCGATTGGTCCGCCCTCGCCAAATGCGAGCAGCGATCGCTGACG
>JALYZL010000178.1 GCA_030948875.1 Actinomycetota bacterium | reverse complement strand
GGCGCCGCCGGCCGCGGCGCCCGCCCAGTGCTCATGACCTCGCCGACGCGCCCACGTGTTGCTCGTGGCCGCCTTCGGCGATCTCCTCGACGAGCTTCGCGCAGAAGGCCGGCAGGTCGCCGGGGTTGCGGCTGGTGACCAGGCCATTGTCGACGTGCACCTCCTCGTCGACCCAGGTGGCGCCCGCGTTGCGCAGGTCGGTCTGCAGGCTCGGCCACGACGTCAGCGTCCGGCCGCGAACGACGTCGGCCTCGATCAGCGTCCACGGGCCGTGGCAGATCACCGCCACCGGCTTGTCCTGCTCGAAGAAGCCGCGGACGAAGCTGACCGCGTCCTCGTCGACGCGCAGGGCGTCGGGATTTGCCACCCCGCCGGGCAGCACGAGGCCGTCATAGTCCGTCGGATCCGCGTCGGCGACGGCCCGATCGGCCTCGATCGTGTCGCCCTTGTCAAGATGGTTGAACATCTGCACCTCGCCCTGTTCGAGCGAGACCAGTTCGGTCTCAGCGCCGGCCTGGCGCGCGGCATCCAGCGGCTCGGTGAGCTCGACCTGCTCCACACCGTCGGTGAATAGGAATGCAACGCGCTTGCCTTCGAGCGTATTGGCCATAGAGAGTCAACTCCTTCGTGTCGCGCTAGGTCCTCACGTCGAGCTACCCAGGTTCGGGGTGGCAAAACGGGCTGGGGGCGCCTTGCGTGCTTGGGCACAACGCCGACGGGGCGCGACTCGCGGGCTCGCGGGCTCGCGGGCGGCGGCAGGCCCGCGCGGAACAGCCCCGCTCTCGGCGCCAAATTGTCACCTCCGGCACGCCCATGTGACTGTTGCTCGGGCAACATCGGAGGCGGTGGTCTTTCCGGACGCAGGACGTCCGCGAAGACCATACCCTCAACGGGCGCTCGCGCTCCCGAGCCGTTCTCGCGCCAGGGAACCAATGGACACCAGTTCGCGCCCGGCCAGAAACTCAGCCCGCGCCCCGGACCGCGCCCGGCTCAGCAGGCGGCGCCTACTGCTGCGTCCGCCGGGCGTCAGCGAGCTCGCCCGCCACACTACGCCGGCCGCCAGCGCCAGGACGACGACGGGAATGGCGAGGATCGTGAAGGTGCCTCCCGACGGCTTCGAGCCCACGATGATGAGCGCGCTGACCGGGAATGAATCGTTAGGGGCCACATGAGTGAGAGATGGCTACCGGGCGTGAAGACGCCAAACACGGACTACCATCCCGGGTGCCATGGCCCGCCTCGATCCGTACCAAACGCTCGGTGTGAGCCCCACGGCATCGGACGCCGAGGTGCGCGCCGCCTACCGCAGGCTCGTGCAGCTCCATCACCCCGACCACAATGGCGGCTCGGCCGAGTCGACGCGTCGTTTCGAGGAGATTCAGGAGGCCTACGCGCAGGTCCGCCAGCGACACGGCGGCGCGACCGGGACGCGGCGCGAGAGCACGACGAGGGCGCAACCGCCCCCGCAACGGCCCTCGCCCCCGCCCCCGCCGCGGCGCGCGAGCGCCGACCCACCGCCCGATCCGCGCATCTCCGACATGGAGCGGGAGATCCGCGAGGCGCACCTCGCTCGTGAGCGGGCCCGGCAAGCGGCCCGAGAGGCGGCGGCCGCGAGCGCCAAGCGCCCGTCGGACGAAGAGCTCGGATACATCAAGACGGACGACAGCCTCGGCAGGATCCTGGCCGACGCCCGCGCGCAGGCGTCGGAGCGCTTCGCCGAAGTGAAGGAGCCGGTGACCAAGCGAGTGGCCGACCTCCTCGACGAACTCGCCTCGAAGCTAAACGGCGATGGCCCGCCGCGCCCGCGCGAGTAGCGCGTCAGATTTACAACAATCGCTATCAAGGCCGCCCGCCATCCTGCCGATGCTGCCACTGCTTGCGCGTGGCGGTCTTCCCGGAGGGGTTCGGGATGCGCGCCAGGTGACGCCCGCATGCCAACTACATCTGGAGGACCGATAGTTGCACAGCTCAGCCCGTAGGTTGCTCGGCACCGTCTCGGCTGGTTGCGCACTCAGCGCAGCTGTCCTGCTCGTTCCCATTGTCTCGGCCGCCCAGGCCGACCTGATCAATCTCGGGGCGTGCAACTCGAACGCCCTCGGCCATCCGTTTTCGTCCTGGGGCGACTCATCTTCCTACGAGCTCGTGCCCGGCGGCGATTTCGAGGGCTCGACCTCGCCGTGGACCCTGAGCTCGTGGCGCGCAGGTCGTCCCCGGAAGTGAGCCGTATGCGGCCACGGGTTCGCTCGGCGCCTCCTCGCTCTCTATGCCCGCCGGTGCTTCGGCGACGTCGCCGATGACGTGCGTCGATGCCGCGTATCCCACTGTCCGGTTCTTCGTCGGCGGTACGGGAACCGTCGCCGTCAGCCTTGTCTATAACGGCATCGCGATCCCGACGGGAGTCGCGGTGGGTGCGGGCCACTGGGCGCCCACCGCCTCGATGGTCACCGCTGCCCCGGTGCTCAGCTTGTTGTCAGATGGGACGGCGCAGGTGTCGCTTCAGCTCACCGGGCTGACCGGGTCTCCCCAGGTCGATGACGTGTTTATCGACCCCTGGATGCGAGGCGGCTGAGGGCTTTTGACCGAAAGCTGAACATAGTCCATCGTCCTTCAACGGCCATGCCTGTGACTGGTGATACTTACGCACCCCCGTCCCCGCCCGCATGCTGGACATAGACTCATACGAGACTCCGGGCGCTGAGCGCCTGCTGATCGCTAGGCGCGAGCGCGGCAGCGAGCGCGGGCGGGCTCTGCGGCTGCCGATCACCGAGTCGGTAGGCGCGGTGGTGTTCGTCGCCGCCGCCGCCCTGCTCGCCGCGCTCGCGCCGTGGCCGCGTCCGCTCTCGCCGGTGCCCGTGGCGGTCACGGTGGTTGCCTTTCTGCTCGCCGCACGGGTCACTTTTCCCGTCGGCAGCGCCATCACGGTCCCGACCCAGCTCGTGTTCGTGGCGATGCTGTTCCTGTTGCCGACGCCGCTCGTGCCGCTCATCGTCGCGGCGTGCTGGGTCGCCGATCTGTGGCCGCAGCTGGTCCACCGCCAGCACGCTCGCCCGCCGCTCTCGCTCACCCAGATCCTCACACGGGTAGGCGACAGCATCCATACGCTCGGTCCGGCGCTCGTGCTCGTGCTCGCCGGCGCGGAAGGCTTCTCCTGGCAGCGCTGGCCGGTGCTCTTGCTCGCGTTCGGAGCACAGCTGCTCTGCGACTCTGGCTCGGGTCTTGCCCGCACATGGTTCGCGGAGCGCATTGCTCCCCCCAAGCAGCGAGCGATGCTCTGGCTCTATTTCACCGACGCATGCTTGTCCTGCGTCGGTCTCTTCGTCGCCGCCACCGCGATCCGGCGGCCCACTCTCGTCCTCCTCGTCCTCCCGCTCGTCGGACTGTTCTGGCTGTTCGCGCGCGAGCGCCAGCAGCGCATCGGTAGCGAGCTCGCCCTGAGCGCCGCTTACCGCGGCACCGCCCTCCTGCTCGGGCACATGGTCGAAGCCGACGATCACTACACGGGAGCGCACAGCCGGGAGGTGGTCGACCTCGCGCTCGCGGTCGCCGATTCGATCGGGCTCGATCCGGCCCGCCGCCGCAACGTTGAGTTCGCGGCCCTCCTGCACGACGTGGGCAAGCTCCACGTGCCCAAGTCGATCATCAACAAGCCAGGCCAACTCGACGACGCCGAATGGGCGATCATCCGCCGCCACACGATCGAGGGCGAGACCATGCTCATGCAGGTCGGGGGCGTCCTAACCACGGTCGGACACTTCGTCCGTTCATCGCACGAGCGGCACGACGGGACTGGTTATCCCGACGGTCTGGTCGGGAGCGAGATCCCAATCGAGTCGCGCATCGTGTGCGTGTGCGATGCCTACAGCGCGATGACCAGCGATCGCCCCTACCGCCCGGCGCTCACACCGGGAGTGGCGATCACGGAGCTCCGCCGGTGCGCCGGCACCCAGTTCGACCCCAGGGTCGTCGGCGCGCTCGAGGAGCAGGTCGAGTGCGCGAACGCCCGCGCCCGCGCGACGACAAAGAGCCGGTTCGTTCAGCGCGCGAGGACTCCCCCCGATCGCCCGCCCGCGCTGACCGTCTGAATCGTCCAGGCGGGTGGACCGCGCCGCTGGCAAACGCCAACACCTAATCCGGAGTGACTCCAGAATCTGTGGCACACTTCGGGCATGCCGGCGACTGCGGAACTTGAGCGCATGCTGCGGGGGGCTTCCCTGCGCGTCACGCGTCCTCGGGTAGCGGCGCTGGCCGCGGTGCACGAGCATCCGCACGCCGACACGAACTCGATCATCGGTCTCGTGCGCGCGGATCTCGGAGAGGTGTCCCAGCAGGCCGTCTACGACGTGCTGCGCGCACTGACGGACGCGGGTCTGGTGCGGCGCATCCACCCGCCCGGCGCCGTAGCGCGCTACGAGTCGCGGGTCGGAGACAACCACCACCACGTTGTGTGCCGCTCGTGCGGTGCCATCGCCGACGTCGATTGCGCCGTCGGCACCGCGCCCTGCCTGACCGCAGCCGAGGACCACGGCTACGCGATCGACGAGGCCGAGGTCGTCTACTGGGGCCTATGCCCCGGATGCTCAAGCGCACCCAGTGTCTGAATCCACCCTCTGATCCCGGAAGGGGTTCCCTTGCCTGATCGTCCTGACGCCGTTGTTGGAGAGATGAACGAACAGAACGGTGGCGGCTGCCCGGTCGCGCACGAGCGGGGGGAGCGGGCGCCCCATCCGACCCAGGGCGAGGGAAACCGAGGGTGGTGGCCGAACCGGCTCGATCTGAAGATCCTCGCCAAGAACCCCGCCGTGGCCAATCCCCTCGGCGAGGAGTTCAACTACGCCGAGGCGTTCAAGACCCTTGACCTCGCCGAGGTCAAGCAGGACATCGAGGACGTGCTCACGACGTCGCAGGACTGGTGGCCGGCGGACTACGGCCACTACGGCCCGTTCATGATCCGGATGGCATGGCACAGCGCCGGCACGTACCGCATCGGCGACGGTCGCGGTGGCGCCGGGGCCGGGCAGCAGCGCTTCGCGCCGCTCAATAGCTGGCCCGACAACGGGAACCTCGACAAGGCTCGTCGGCTGCTGTGGCCGGTGAAGCAGAAGTACGGCCGGAAGCTCTCGTGGGCGGACCTCATCGTCCTCGCCGGCAACGTCGCCCTTGAGTCGATGGGCTTTCAGACCTTCGGCTTCGCCGGTGGCCGGGAGGACGTCTGGGAGCCTGAAGAGGACGTCTACTGGGGACCCGAGACCACCTGGCTAGGCGACGAGCGCTACAGCGGTGACCGCGAGCTCGAGGAGCCGCTGGGCGCCGTCCAGATGGGCCTCATCTACGTCAACCCGGAGGGGCCGAACGGCAACCCGGACCCGCTCGCCGCGGCCACGGACATCCGCGAGACGTTCCGCCGCATGGCGATGAACGACGAGGAGACCGTCGCGCTCATCGCCGGCGGCCACACCTTCGGCAAGACCCACGGCGCGGCCGACCCGGACGAGTACGTCGGCCCCGAGCCCGAGGGCGCCCCGCTCGAGCAGCAGGGCCTCGGCTGGAGGAACACCTACGGCTCGGGCAAGGGCGCGGACGCGATCACCAGCGGCCTCGAGGTGACCTGGACGGCCACCCCGACGAAGTGGTCGGGCAGCTTCTTCGAGAACCTGTTCGGCTACGAGTGGGAGCTGACCAAGAGCCCGGCCGGCGCCAATCAGTGGCAGCCGAAGGACGGCGCCGGGGTGGGGACTGTCCCCGGTCCCGACGAGGGCTCGGCGATGCGTACCCCGACGATGCTGACGACCGACCTCGCGCTGCGCTTCGACCCGGCCTACGAGAAGATCTCGCGGCGCTTCCACGAGCACCCGGACGAGCTCGCCGACGCGTTCGCCCGCGCCTGGTTCAAGCTCACCCACCGTGACATGGGGCCTGTCGCGCGGTACCTCGGCCCAGAGGTCCCGACCGAGACACTGCTGTGGCAGGACCCGCTTCTCAAGGTGACGCACGAACTCATCGGGGCGGAGGACATTGCCACCCTCAAGGACCAGATCCTCGCCGCTGCCCTGTCCGTCGCCCAGCTCGTCTCCACCGCGTGGGCGTCGGCGTCGACGTTCCGCGGCAGCGACAAGCGCGGCGGCGCCAATGGCGCCCGCATCCGCCTCGAGCCGCAGAGGGGCTGGGAGGTCAATGACCCCGACGAGCTGGCGACCGTGCTGCGCACCCTCGAGGGGATCCAGGAGGCCTTCAACAGCTCCCAGGCCGGGGGCAAGCAGGTCTCGCTCGCCGACCTGATCGTGCTCGGTGGCTCCGCCGCCGTCGAACAGGCCGCCAAGAATGCCGGCCATGACGTCGAGGTCCCCGTCACGCTGGCACGTACGGACGCGTCGCAGGAGCAGACCGACGTGGAGTCCTTCGCCCCGCTCGAGCCGACCGCGGACGGGTTCCGCAACTACCTCGGGGAGGGAAACCGGCTGCCGGCCGAGTACCTCCTGATCGACCGCGCGAACCTGCTGACCCTGAGCGCGCCCGAGATGACCGTCCTCGTGGGCGGCCTGCGCGTCCTGGGCGCGAACGCCAACGAGTCCCCGCTGGGCGTCTTCACCTCGACGCCCGGGACGCTGACCAACGACTTCTTCGTGAACCTGCTCGACCTGGGCACGGCGTGGACGGCGACGCCCGACGAGATGTTCGAGGGCCGCGACGTCGCCACGGATGACCTCAGATGGACCGGCACCCGCGTCGACCTCGTCTTCGGCTCGAACTCCGAATTGCGCGCGCTGGCGGAGGTCTACGCGAGCGATGACGCGCGCGAGAAGTTCGTCCACGACTTCGTCGCCGCGTGGGTCAAGGTCATGAACCTCGACCGCTTCGACCTCGCTTGATCTCGTTGTCTGCACTGGGTCGGCCGCTTGTCGGCCGACCTGGACACCTTCGTCCACGTTTCGCGATCGACGTAGGGGAAATCATCCTGGTAGCGGTTGCCCGCCACCCCGACGAAAGCGAGACACAGCGATGACCGACGACACCAAGCCTCCGGCGACGACTAACGACTCCGGGATCCCCGCCCCGAGCGACGAGTACTCGCTTACCGTCGGACCGGCCGGCCCGAACGTGCTGCACGACCACTATGTGGTCCAGAAGATGCAGCACTTCAATCGCGAGCGCGTGCCCGAGCGCGTCGTGCACGCTAAGGGCAGCGGTGCCCACGGGTTCTTCGAGGTCACCGAAGACGTCAGCCCGTTCACCAAGGCGAAGTTCCTCGACACGGTAGGTAAGCGCACCCCGGTGTTCCTCCGCTTCTCCACTGTCGCCGGCGAGCAGGGCTTCCCGGACACCGTGCGCGACCCCCGCGGCTTTGCGATCAAGTTCTATACCGAAGAGGGCAACTACGACCATGTCGGCAACAACACGCCGGTCTTCTTCGTCCGCGATCCGAGCAAGTTCCAGGACTTCATTCATTCCCAGAAGCGGCTGCCCGACACCGGCATGCGCAACAACAACATGCAGTGGGACTTCTGGACGCTCTCGCCCGAGAGCGCCCATCAGGTGACGGTCCTCATGTCCGACCGGGGCACCCCGCGGACCTACCGCCACATGAACGGCTACAGCAGCCACACCTACTCGTGGATCAACGAGGCCGGCCAGCGGTTCTGGGTCAAGTACCACTTCAAGACCGTCCAGGGCCCCGAGAACTTCACCGATGCTGAGGCGGGGGCGATGACGGCCGAGGACCCGGACTTCCACCGCCGCGACCTGCGCGCCTCGATCGAGGACGGCGAGTACCCGGAGTGGCAGCTCGAGATGCAGATCATGCCCTTCGAGGAGGCCGCCGACTACCGCTTCAACCCCTTCGACCTCACCAAGGTCTGGCCGCACGGCGACTATCCGCCGATCGTCGTCGGGCGCTTGGTCCTCGACCGCAACCCGGACAACTTCTTCGCCGAGGTCGAGCAGGCCACCTTCAACCCGTCGAACCTGGTGCCCGGGTTCGGCCTCAGCCCCGACCGGATGCTCATGGCGAGGATCTTCTCCTACCACGACACCCACCTGTACCGGGTCGGCACCAACTACGAGCAGCTCCCGATCAACGCCCCCAAGTCCAAGGTGCACTCCTACAACAAGGACGGGGCGATGACCTATCGCCACGACGGCGCCACGCCGGTCTACGCCCCCAACAGCTTCGGCGGCCCCCAGGCCGACCCGGAGCGCGGTAAGGATCTCGGCTGGGACGTGGAGGCCGGCGAGCTCGGCCGCTACGCGTACGAGAAGCACGCCGAGGACGACGACTTCGGTCAGCCCGGCACGCTCTACCGCGAGGTCATGAGCGACACCGATCGCGAGCACCTGGTGACCAACATCGTCGGGCACGCGAGCGACGAGGTGAGCGACGAGATGCAGCTGCGGGTCATCGCCTACTGGACGAACGTGGACCCGGAGCTCGGAGCGCGAGTGGCAGCCGGCCTCGGCCACGGCAACGGGAGCACGAACGGCGCCTCGGCAAAGGCCGCCGCCGAGCTCGTCGCCGCGCGCGCGAACCGCGCCTAACGGGAGGCCTAGACGGGGCGCGACCACCAGGGCGAGTACGCCGAGCATCACCTCGCCGCCGCCCAGCAAAGCCGTCGCCGCGCTTCGCCGACGTCGAAACCCGGGCGCTATCCGTCGCTGAACGCCAGCCTGTCGACGATCCCGCTGATCTCGAAGATGCGCTGCACCTGCCGAGGGCCACGGACGACCACGAAGCTGCGGTTCTCCTCTCTGGCCGAACGCTCGGCCTTGAGGATGGCGTGTACCCCGGTCGAGTCAAGGAACTCGAGGTCGCGCAGGTCGAGCACGATCGTCGGGGCGTCGCTGTCCAGCGCCGCGGCAAACGCCTCCGACACGCGCGTCACTCCTGAGAGGTCAAGCTCTCCCGCGAGTTCGATGATGAATTCATCGCGGCTCCGACTCATGCCGATCGCCAGAATCTCCGCGCTCTCGCCCGCATGGGAATGCTCCAAGCTCATGACGATCCCCCCATCCCAGTTTGGCATCAGACGTGCAAGCTCCACTGATAGCGATGGATGCAGCGGTCCGGTGCCGAGCCCCTTCGAGCTGGCCCGTCCCCCTTATGCTATTAGAAGGTCCACCGCGCCCGAGAGCCGAGCGCCGCGGTTCGGCTCAAACACTAGAACACGTCCAGACCCACTTCAAGGCCACGGACCTCCGCAAAGCGATGATTTCCTCTCGCCCATGCGGGTATCAGTTGAGGGTGGTCCCAGATCTACCCCCCACGATCGTCGGCTTGTCCTTACGCTGCGACCGCCGTGCTCCCCGTCTCGCCCGGCGAGCGCTCGAGGACGCGCTCGAAGCGGCGCCCGTGCTCGACGACGCGAGGCTCGTGGCCAGCGAGCTCGTCAACAATGCCGTCCTGCACTCCGGATGCGAGGCAGCGGACATCCTGCGCGTCATGGCGCGACTCGATGACGGCTTCCTAGTCATCTCGGTCCACGTCCCGGACAGCCAGCTACCCGCGGGCGAATTGCGCCAGCACGAAGAGGATCTCGAGACCGACGCGCTCGGACTGCGGGTCGTGGAGCACCTCGCCGATCGCTGGGGCAGTGAGAATCCCGACGGTCGCCGCGTGTGGGCCGCGCTGCCCATAGGCACCGCCTAGCCCAGCCCTTCTAGCCCACGGGAACCGATGCCCCAGCGCCGTTACGCGTCCGAGTGCTGATCGGTATCGCCGAGCGCCGAGTCATCGTCGGCCGGCACTGCCGGCGGCGTGTCCGCAGCGGGGCTGTGGTCGGAGGCGCCGATATCGGCGTCGTCAGTCGGCTCCTCGTCGGGATCGTGCTCTCGCTCTGCGGGCTCTTCCATTGCCGTTTGCCGCTACCCGCGCGGGCGATGGCGTAAACCGGTTATGACGCTCACGCGGCGGGTACGTGACCTACGCAGTCGCGAGTGACGCTGACAAGCTTGAGTCCAACCGAGTTGCCTCCCGCCACCTTGTTTGAAGGTCGAGCCCGGAGGCATAGTGAAGCGTCGTCGAGCCGGTGAAGTGGCCGTTCTTGATCGCCAGGGTGGGGAACCCGAAATAGTGAACCACCGAGCTCCCGCTCGGACCGGTCTACAGTGCCAGCATGAGCATCACGGCGGCCGCGTGACGAGCGCCAAGGCCATCCGCGCCCTCGTACGCGCTGACGCGCTGGACGGCGATCTTCTCGCCGCGACCGTCAGCCGGGCGCACGAGCTCGGGGTGGTGGGCTGGGTGCGGAGCGACGCGGACAGTGCCGTGCGCATGCACGCCGAAGGAGAAGAGCAAGCGCTCGACGAGCTCATGACCTTCCTGCAGACAGAGGCACACGCTGATGCGGTGGAGATCGCGCGGGTCAGGCGCGAAGGCCATGAGCAGTTCGCGATCCGCGGGGTGAGCGCCGGAGCCTTCGTCGTTCAGGAGCATCAGGCCACCGCGCACCACTTCGACCTTCGTTTGGAGGTCAATGGGGTGATGCGCTCGTGGGCCGTCCCCAGGGGCCCCTCGCTCGACCCGGCGGCCAAGCGCCTCGCCGTCGAAGTTGACGATCATTCGCTCGCCCACAACGCGTTCGAGGGCAGGCACGACGACGGCGGGGTGATCGTGTGGGATCACGGCACCTACGAGCAGGGCGGACGTGTAGCCTGGCCGCAGGCGATCGATCGCGGCCACGCGGTCTTCGTCCTCCATGGCGAGAAGCTGAGCGGGGGCTTCGCCCTGCAGCGCACGAGGCCAGGCGCTAAGGCGCAGTGGCTTCTGATCAAGCGACGCGACGAGGATGCCCGACCGGGCTCGGACGTCGTCGCCGCGCGACCGGAGTCGGTGGTCAGCGGCCAAACCCTCGAGGAGATGCTACGGTGACCGTGGTCCTTCCGACTTCGCCGTCGCGGCGCCGCTGTCGTAGCCAGGCTCGGCTAGGGTCGCGAAGCCCTGGCCGGTCGCGTAACGGTAGCCGACCCGCTAGGCACCGTCGCTGCCCCTCGCGCTCGCGAGATTCTTCGCGGTTTTGTTTGGTCCGCACCGCGGGTAGGCCCTCCGTGGTCCGCAACCAGGAGAACCGATGTCCCCCAGGCTGAACGCGTAGTGCTCAAACGACCGCGGAAGGGCTCCTCCCGGCGCTCATCCCGATACCGAAAGCGCGGTCCAGGGCGAAAGCCGCTCATCGTTCGCCTCGCCGCGGCGGTTCGCGGCGCGCGGGCGGTCCGCGGTCGCCGCTCGCCTTCGGCTCCGCAATGGGTACTGCTCGCCGCTCTCGCGCCGGCGCTCGGGTTGGTGGCGGCGCGCCGCAGGCTCCATGTCCCGCCGCCCGTGACGCTCGGCTTGGTCTCCGCCGCCCCGCTGGCGATGGCGGCGGCCACCCCACGACGACGGTGGCGCTACGCCGCAGTCGGCGCCGTCTACATGTGGTGTTTCGCTGTCACTTGGACCCTGCCTTATGAGCAGCCCGAGAAGCTCCGTAGACGCCTGCGGGTCCGCTACCCGGTGCGCATCGACAGCCTCCTCGGACTCGGCGAGCCGCTCACCTTGCGCCTCCAGCGCGCTTTGCGCGACCCACCACGCGTGACCGCGCTCGATCGCGCCGTGACCCTGGCCTACGCATCGTGGTTCGTTCCCCACGCCCTGCTCGCCTGGCTCCTGCTCCGCCACGAGCAGTACGTGCCCAGGGCGGCCGGCAGGCTCGCGGCGGCATACCACCTGACGACGCCGTTCTACTACCTGATTCCCACCGCCCCTCCGTGGTGGGCCTCCGAGGAGGGAGGGCTGATGGACGGCCAGGTCGAGCGCGTGCGGCGCCACGTGCTCAACGACCTGACCGGCAAGCCCCGCCAAACCAAGGACCAGTCACAAGGAAACCCATGGGCGTCGATGCCTTCTGACCATGTCGCCTCGGCGGCGATCACCGCCATGGGCCTAGCCGAGGTGGGGCCCATCTACGGCACCGTCGGGTGGGTCTACGTCGCGCTCGCGAGCTTCTCGGTCGTCTACCTCGGCGAGCACTACCTGATCGACGCGCTCGTTGGGCTGGCGATCGCCGAGGGGATCCGACACGGCGAAGCGACGGTCGCGCCCCACGTCCACCGGCTCGTGCACGAGCTCAACCGCTTCGCCCGCTGAACCGGCCATGACGTCCGCGACGCGAGCTTTATCCCGGCTGACGACGCCGGCGCCGCCCCCGGTCCATCGGGATCGTGCTCGAGCCCACGTGCTCGTCGAGCCAACCGGTGACGGGCGCCGCCGCGCGCCAGGTCGCGGTCACGAACTGCAGGCCGTCGGTGCCGCTGATGCCGCGCCCGGACGGCAGCCTCGCACCGAGGGCAAGGCTCTTGCGTCGCAGGAGCTCGATCCGTTCGTGATCCTTGGCGTATCCGCGTGGGGCCGTCGACAGGCTCTCGCCCCACACCTCGAGGCCCGCCTTCTCTGCTTTGGCGACGAGCGTGGCCAGCTCGGGACCGTGCACGGCGTCGGCGATGCCCTCGCGGTAACGGTCGAGTTGGCTGCGGGCCATCATGTGGTAGCCGCTACCGGCGACGAGACCGCTCGCCGAGATCGACGCGTACAATCCCTCGGCGGCCATCTCAGCAGCGCCTCCATCTGCTCCCGGATCGACTCCTCGAAGAAGTCCCGGTTAGCGGCAAAGTACTCCTTGCTGTTGTCTGCCTCGAGGCCCTTAAACCAGTTGTGCACCTTGGGCCCGAAGCCTTCGAACTCGGTCATAACGCCATCCTCTCAGGAGATCGGCAGCAACCGCCGCTCACGATCCCCGACACGCCCGATTGCGCACGTGCTCCCTGGCGGTCCGCTCGTTGCCACGCGTGTAGTTGCCGGTCGCGCGCGCCACAGCTCTTGCGGATCGCGGTTCTCGACGTCGGCACGAAGCGCGTCGCGGCTATGGCCCGCAGCGTGCTCATTGCCGACGCCCTGCGATCGTGCTAGAGCTACCACCAGCACAGCGAACGACCGCTCAGAACAGGAGAAGCTGCGGCCAACGGAAAGCTTTCAGTCGCTCCGGACAGGAAGAAAGCAGGGCCGACCCGGCGCACACCAGGCCTGACCTCGCATGCCCGCCACAACGCCATGACAACCAGAGAACACCGAATCGACGACCTCGTCAAGATCGGCGCCGCCGCGAGCGCCCTCGGCGTTAGCCTCGACACCATGCGCCGGTGGGAACGGGCCGGCCGGATCGCCTGCCAACGGCGCGGCAATCAGCGCTACATCTCCTCCCAAGACCTGTCCACGCTTCTGAAGGAACGCAGCGCGACCGGGCACACCAGCGCCCGGAACCGCATGCAGGGCACCATCCTCGCGGTCAAGAAGGATGGAGTGATGGCTCAGATCGAGATGACGTGCGGCCCGTACCGCATCGTCTCCCTCATGTCCCGCGAGGCCGCGGACGAGCTCGATCTCAAACCCGGCGACAACGCCGTCGCCGTCGTGAAGTCCACCACCGTCATCGTGGAAACCGACTGAGCGGGCGCGGACGATCGCGCGGGACGCGGCGGTCGACGTGACACCCTGATCCTGAGCACACTGCGACATTGAGGCTGGGAGTCGCCCAGGCGACCGCCTACATGCGTACCATGAGGTCTTCTCGTCTTAGGAGGCGACGCAATGTCCCGACTCATCAGGATGGATCACACCGGCCACACGACGCTCGCGCATTGGAGTGCCGATGATCCCGTTTCGGTGAAGGCGGCGGTCGACGCCTTTCAAGCCGAGCTCGATCAGGGCTATTTCGCAGTCGTCTCCGAGGGCGACGGCCACGCCGAGCAGGTGCGTGAGCTGCCCGTGGGCGCGTCGTTGGTAATCCTCCGTCGTCCCATCGCCGGGGGCTAGTGACGGCTACCGGGGCCGCGGAGGTCCAGCAGCACCAGCAGCTCCCCGAGCTCGCAAGCGTCTACTGGCGCCCGCGCACGAGCGAGCTCACGCTTACACGCTCGGGGCGGGTGTGGACCCTATGGACGGTCGCGCACACGGTGCCTTTCATCGCCGCGGCCGCGTTGCTGAGCGCCCTCGATCCGGTGACGATACCGGTCGCGCTCGCCGCCCTCGCGCATGCGTGGATCATTCCCGAGCTCCACGCCGCCCGAGGCGCAAACGTGATCCGCCCCCGAGCCCCGGCCAAGCACCGGGATGCCGAACTCGGCGCGCTCGGCCTCCTCGGGGACCTGCTCGGCCACGGTCCGCGCGCACTCCAGGCTCGCACCGGTCTCGTGCTCGAGCAGGGAGAGTTCGGCGTCTGGCTGGTAGGCGAAACCGGCGCCCTGCTCGTTCGCCCCGGTGGTCGCCGCGTCCATTGCTACTGCGTCAAGGCGACCGACCCCAACCTCCCTTCGGGCGACCGGATCGCCCATCTCCTGCTCGCGCTGAGGACCGACGAGAGCGGGTTTGCCACCGTTGCCAACCTCGCCTTCTCAGGGGCCCGCCGGCGCCTGCGCCGCCGGCTGCCGGGGCGAGCCCGCCCCGCCCTCGACGATGCCGTGACCGCTGCGCGAGCGATGGCTTGAAGCGGTGAGCCGTCTACGCGGTCAGGTAGGAAAGAAGGCTACGGCGGTGGCGGCCCGCACATCGCAAAGACTTGTTGCGGGGTCGGCTGGGGCGGCGTGACTGGTGGCGCAATGAACGGGGCGCGTCGAGCCAGGTCGAGGATGGTCAGGAAGGGGGCGGTCGGGGGACCGTAGGTGCCATATCGGCAGTTGTACTGACCCGTCGGCAGCGCCATGCTTGTGGTCTGTATTAGCGCGAGGCCGGGCCAGCTGAACGCTAAGGTCACGAGCGCACGACCGGGAGCATCGAAGCCGATTACGTTGCGCACCGGACCGTCGGGCAACGTCCGTACCGCAATCGTCTGTTGATCATAACGCGTCGGATCGACATTGACGGTGAGCAGGTGCGCGCCTGAGACGATTGGCGGCTCGCTGGTAGCTCCGAGCGAGGCGAGATGGCGACCGCGTGTGGAGTACAGCGCTACGCGGTAACTCCCGCCAGCCGAGATGCTCCCAAGTGTCATGCCGGCGAGATTCAGCGTGACCCCGATCGGAAACGACGGGAGCGTAGGCTCGGAGAGCACCAGTCGATCCGGTCCTGCAAACGCCAGGTACCCATCGGGCAGCACCAAGGTGGCCCGCGTCGAGCCAGTGCGCAGATCGAGAATCCTCACCCGCATCACCGCCGGCGACTGCTGAACGCCGACCGCGACCAGATCACCGGAGGCAGCGAGCATCGGGGGCTCGGTGCTCGCCAGCCACGTCAGCACCCGCCAGCGGCCGCTCGGCAGTTTTCGCGCGAACACCGGCTCCGGAGCAGCACCCGGGCCCGTCGCGCATGCGCCAACCGCCGATACGACCAGAGCGTCGCGCGCGACGACGAAGTCAGCCAGCGACGCCGTGGTCGGCTTCCAGCTCGAGCATCCCCCGGCACCCACCGCGGCGCCGGCGGGCACGCGCGTCAACCGCGAAGGCGGCAGGCCTCCCAGGAGCCCGGTGCCGGCGAAAAGCGCGACGGCGCGCGAAGAAGACCCGATCTGCGGCGGAGGTCCAAACTGCAGTGGAGGCGATGGCGTATCGAGGAGGGCTTGGCGACGACCGTCGCCACGGACCAATACCACCCCGCCATCGTCGTACCAGACCACGCCGGAGTCGACGATCGCCACCGCCTGCTGAGGCGGAAGTGGAGGCGGAATCGCCCAAGCAACCCCACAGAACATCAAGGACACGACGACAGCGACCGAGCTCACGCGTCCGATCGGCACAGCGAGACTCTCAGCGCGCGCTAGTGACGGTGAAGTGGGCGTCGCCGACGTCGAGCTCCTGCGTCGCGAACTCCGGGCACGGCGGAGGCGGCTGTCCTGGTGCTGGGGCGGGACAGTAGGGCCCGCGCTCGAGGAAGACGGTCACCCGGTAGGTCCCGGCGCACCACCCCGCTGCGGGGGCGTCGAGCGCGATCGGCACCCTCTCGTGCGCGACTCCGGAGACGACGCTCGCGATGTTCGCCGGCCGCGAGCATCGTTGAGTGGGCCGCGCGCTCGGAGTTCGCAATTGCACGCGGTAGTCGGTGGCAACCACTCCCACGTGACCGGGCGCCGTCGCAAGGGTCAGGCGGAGCACGAACAGCGTGTGCGCGCCCCCCAAGCGCGGGCGGATGGACGGATGCGTCTGCTCGGCCGCGGTGCCCTTGGGCGGTCCGGCAGGCGTCACGGCAGTAGACGTCCCGCTGACGGTGTTCGCCGGTCCCACGGTGCCCGTTCCAGAGGAGCCGACACCCCCTCCGCCTTGCGCAAGCGCAACGGCGCCGCCCGCGCCACCAGCGCCAGCCACGGCTGACGCTAGGAGGCACGAGATTGATGCTAGCCGCACCCTGGCACCGTACCTCAGGGCCCAAGGGCGGCGCATACCAGTCAGCGTGCAAAGATGACGGTGCCTGCCAGCAGGACGCTAGCCAGTGCGGCCGCGGCGAGGACGCCGACGTAGAGCCGTTTCGTCATCAGCGTCGCCAACACAAGGGAGAGTCCCACAGCCCCGAGCAAGTCGAGCAACACGGACGGCCCGCCCTCGCCTATCGAGGACGCCGCGAAGCTGTTCGTCGCTGATTTCAGCACTGGCACGGCCGCCAGGGCGCTGCCACCGAGTATCACTACCCATTCCCATCGGGCGACGACGAGATGCCAACGGGCGGCATACCGTAGCTCGCTCACAGCCAAACCGAGCGGTAGCAACGCGACGAGCAACAGAACGACCGCGACGAGCGCGTAAACCGCCCGCGGCGAGTCCCCCCAAGGCTCGACGGACCGCGCCGCCATGCCGACCGCCCAGCCGACGACGAGGATCGCGGCCACAACAGCGATCGTCAACCTTGTTACACAAACGCCGCGCGTCGCGGGGGCAGCCTGGAGGTGATCCCGTTCCGCATCGTGCGACAGTCTCATCCGATCGCCGCCTGGAGCGCGCTTTCGAGTGCCGGGTCGCAGTGTGGGATCTCCTGTAACCCTGCGAGCTGAGCCTCGGCGAGTTGGCGGACGGACATAAGCTTGGAGTGCGTGCCCGAGCTCTCGCGTGTGCCCTGGTAGCTGGCCTGCACCACTGCGCCGCCTGCCTGGCGAGTCTCCTGGACTAGCGCCTGGCCTGGCGCGGTGAACTCGGCGCGAATCGGCGCAGGGAGCGGCTGTGGGCAGAGAGTGTTCAGCGCCGGCACCGTGAGCGGCAGCTGCTGCGCCAGGCGAGAGTTGACCCTTGGGGCGGTGTCGAGGTGGTAAGTCTCACGAGCGGCCTCAGCACGGGGCGCGGTCGCGACGAGGGACAGGGCGAAGACAACGATCATCGGCGCGAGATCTCCGTCACCGATTCGGCGCGCGCCCGCCGCGAGGATCTGTCCGATGGCGACCAGCAGCATCGCAGCCGGAGTGCCGATGAAGAACGCCAGGGCGATCCACGGATTGCGGACGCGCCCACGCGAGGTGCGCGGGAATGAACAGCACGAGGATCAGCCAACTCCGATCCAGTCCCACCAGAGTGAACGGGTCATACCCGAAACAGTTTCGCGGCGGCGACACCCAAGCCGATGAGCAGCGCTTGCGCGATGCCGAGCTCCGCCCCGACGAGCACCTCGAGCGCACCGCCGGCGTCCTCCGCGCGCCGGGGAGCCGACGCCGCTACCAGCATGCACGTGGTCGCGATCAGGGTCGCCGACCACCGCGCGATGATCACACCCGCGAGCACGCTGAGAATCACAAACAGCACGATCTGCGTTGACTCGATTCTCGACGTGCTCAGCTGCTGGATCCCCACGTCACCGAGGCCAGCGAGCACGGCGAGAACCACTCGGATCGATATGACTGTCATAGAGGACCGCATCAGGAAGCTTGTTGACCTCGGGTCTATAAAACCCTAGCGATTTGTCGACCGCAGGTCAATTAAGCTCTGTTAGGCGATCGTGAATCGGTGCTGGTCAGACGCTTACGCGGTATCGAAGATGAACGACGCCGTTTCGGAACCGGCGCTCGTCGAGGAGTTCGAGCTGCGCGCGGATGTTGTCCGGCAGTGCGCGCGTGCCGCCGCCCACCACGATCGGCCCGAGAAACAGATGGCACTCGTCGACCAGCCCCAAAGCGAGCGCCTGGCCAGCGAGCTCGGCACCCCCGATCGTGATGTCAGCTTTGGAGGTCTCCTTGAGCCGGCGGACCGCATCGGGGTCGAGGTCGCGCTCGATCCGGGTCCGTGCGCTGGATACCGTCTGAAGGGTCCGGGAGTACACGATCTTCTCCGCCGCCTGCCAGATCTCGGCGAAGTCCCGTATCACTGCTGGCTGATCGATGCCGGTGTTCGCGGCCTCCCAGAAGACCATCGTCTCGTACATCCGCCGACCGTAAAGGTAGGTGCCGATCGGCCGCTCGAGATCGTTGACGAAAGCGTGCACCTCGCCATCGGGCTCGGCCCAGTCGAAGTTGCCCTCTTCGTCCTCGACGTACCCGTCGAGCGAGGCGATCGCCGAATAGATCAGCTTGGCCATCGTGACTCCAATCAGTCGTCGGGGTGCGGTCCGGACGTACACGCTCAGACTGCGATCCAGAGCCAGAGCAGGAGCCGCTCTCACACTGTGCCCGATCGCGATCGACGGGGAGGCTCGGGTGGATCCGGCATGACTGTCGAGACTCGGCAGCGCTGCCGGATTCCGGGCTGAACGATCAGAGGAAGACACGGTCACGTCTCAGTACTATCGGCAACCGGTATATCGTCAACCGGACGATACTCACGAGGGACGAAGGCAGGCAGGCACCCTATTGGTACTCAAGCCGATCAAACGGTCCTGCCAACACGCTTCAAGAACCGTGTATTTGCAGGGACTTCTCGGAGGGTGAGCGAGGGGACTCGAACCCCCGACCGCCTGGACCACAACCGAAAAAGGTAGGAACCTCTTAGATCCGTACCCTTCTATTTGCAGGTCTTTCTTCGTCTGAGTTCTTCTGAGTTCGTGGCAGTTTGGTAGATTATTGGTAGATTCTGTCTTGGCGCGGCAGTAACATTGCTGCATGGCAACAGGTACCGACGGTGGGCGCCGAGGACGCGGGCAAGGATCACTGATCGTTAAGATCGACGGTTCTGGGAGGGCCACCTACTACGGCAAGTGGCGAGTTGGAGCGCGGCAGGTCATGCGGCGCATTGGCCCTCGGCGGAAGCCGAACACCCGCGAGGGTCTGACGCGCGTTCAGGCGGAAGGGGAACTCCGTCGGCTCATGAGCGGAGAGACGGCTGTCGTTCGGCGCGACGAGCGCCGACGGTTGGTCGATGTCTGCGAACTGCTCGCGGCGCGTAAGGAGGCACTAGGCCGGAAGCGCTCGACGGTCGAGGGCTACCGCTCGTGGAACCGGGCTCACTTCGATCCATTCTTTGGCGCAGCGACCGTCGATCGCATCGATCGCCGGCTGATCGAGGCGTTTGACTCTGAACTTATGCGAAAAGGCCTCTCCCCCAAGTCGCGTCGACTCGCCCTCGGCACGCTGCATTCGATTTTCGACTTTGCGGTTCGCGAAGGCTGGGCAGTCCGAAATCCAGTCAAGGAGATCGAGCAGCCGCGCGACAGCGAGAGCGATCCAGATATCCATTTTCTCGAGGTCGAGGAGGTCGAAGCACTCCTGCGCTCCGTTCCCGATGATGACCTTGGCCGCGTAGAACGGGTGATGTATCTGACCGCTGCCTTCACCGGTATGCGTCAGGGTGAGCTACTCGCGCTGCGTTGGATGGACGTTGACTGGACAGCCGGGCGGATCCGCGTGCGTCGCAACTTCGTTCGAGGAGAGTTCGGTACACCAAAGTCGAAGCGATCATCCCGAAGTGTTCCACTCGCCACGCGCGTGGCGGCCGAGCTCGAGCTTCTGTACCAGTGGACGGACTACGCGTCAGATCACGATCTCGTGTTCGCCCACCCCCACACCGGGAAGCCGATCGATCGCTCCCGACTACTGAAGCGCTTCAAGATGGCCCTGCGGAGCGCGGACGTGCGCGACGTACGGTTTCACGATCTACGCCATACGTTCGGTACACGGATGGCGGCGCAGGGTGTTCCGATGCGAGCGTTGCAGGAGATGCTTGGTCACCGGGACTTCAAGACGACCCTTATCTATGCTGACTACGCGCCGAGCGCACGAGAGATCGAATGGGTCGAATCAGCGTTCGCGTCTGACGCGTCCCGCGTAGCTGAGGCGCTTGGGAGGCGACACGGTGGCGAGCCGATTGCGACGAGGTGGCTGGGTCCTCAGTCGTGAATGATCAGCGAGTCAGAGCCCGAGGGACTCGAAGAAGCGCTGCACGACATCGACGGCGTCGGCCCGCAACTCGCGCTCGTCGGCCTCGGGCTCGACTTGGAGAGCCTGGTCGGCATAGCCGGACGGACCAGCGTCGCTGGTCTTCGTGTAGCGCGCCTGGACCTCGAGAAACGTGCTGTGCAATGCCGGCAGCTCGTCGGCGAGTGGCCCGCTCAGCAGCTCCTGGGCGGCCTGCTCCGGTCCGCCAGCGCGATTGTGGAGCAGGACGTAAACGAGGTCGTAGTAGTCCTTGGTGGCTGCCCGGGTGCGGAGCGCGACGCACTTGGACAGGAGGTATCCCTGCAGGCCGGCGAACCGCACGTGGATAGCCACCTCGGTGCCGTCGGCCAGCTCGCCGCTGAGTTCCTCCCATGCAAAGTCGCGGTCGACGTAGCCGGTCCCGCGCAGGTTGGCCGCCGCCAGGACCGTGCAGCCGCGGGGACGGATGATCTCGCCTTCGCGCTGGTCTGGCAGGTCGCAGAGGAACTCGAGCTTGACCACCGCGCCGTGGACCTTTCCCCGCCACCGCCAGCCGTCCTCGGTGGGGTCTGGATCGAACTCGATGTGTTCCAGGGCTCGCTCGACACAGCTCAGGTCGGCGTCGGGCTGCACGTGGGTGATGAGCAGGACGTCGACGTCGGTGGTCCCGAGATGCTCTGGGATGAGCGCATCGTCGCGCGCCAGGACATCCGGGACCAAGCCGCCGAGGACGACCAGGAACACGTCCTCGTTGCGGAGCTCGTAGACGAGGCGCAGCAACGCGAGCTCGGCGCGCGCCCGCGTGTCGCGTGACCGCTGTTCATCCATCGGCGACCTCGGAGCTGTCCGCGCCGCGCGAGGTGGGATGCAGCGGATCGATGGTCTGGTCCTTGAGGTGCGCGGCGGCATCCAGCCCGCGCGCGCCGAAGCCGATGAGGTCGGCATACACGCGGGGCGGACTGGCGACGGGGATTCCATCGCGCTCGGCGGCGAACGCGAGCGCCCGGGCATCGACGGGCCAGAACGTCACCCGCCCGCCCTCGTCGACCTCGCGCAGGGCGGCGTGCACCAGCGCCTCGCTGAGCGCGCCGGCGAAATCGCTGTCCGACACGTAAACATGGAGGCTTGGGGTGGTGGTCGCGAACGGCGCGGTCAGCTCGAGCGCCCCCCAACCGCTCAGCGCCCACCGGACATCGCGGTTCAGCGCCGGCGCGAGCTCTTCGCGGAGCAGGCGCATCACATCGCGTCCGGCGCGATGGGCGGTCCGGGTCCGGCGGGGCTTGGCCGTGATCGCCTCTGACCACGAGCCGAGCATGGCATCGGCCTCGACGAGATCGCGATGGGCGCGTGGCCCGCGCGCCGCCCCGCGCTTCACCGTCCAGCCCTCAGAGTCGAAGGCGGCCAGAACGTTGGCGACCTGCGGCACTGACCATCCCGACTGCTCAGCCAGCTCGGTCGCGTGCAACGGCCGGTCCGCGGTCGCCAGGATCGCCTCGGCGACGATCATCGCCGAGAGCGACCAGGTGAATCGGCGCGGCGGCTTTGGTGCGGAATCGGCGCCCGACGGCTCGCGGATGACGATCAGTCCGCGAGGCCCGTGAATGCGGGCCTGACCGGACGCGTCGGCCCAGTTGGCGCCGCGCTCACGCAGCCACTCGATGGCGCCGGGCGACAGATGGTGAGCGAGCAGCCACACGTCGGCCGGCCACGGATCAGGCACATCGGCTGCTGCGCGGCGGACGTCCTGCGGCCAGCCCTCCCCCGCCCACTTGACCTCGATCGTCATCGTGGCGCCGTCCCGGGTGCGGACAACAAGATCGGCGCGCGCGTCGCCGGCGGCCGGCTCGACGACGACACCGTCGAGCGCTTGCGAGACGATCTTCCCTGCGCGAGAGATTTCTACCATACTGATCTTTCTACTGTACCACTAGATTAGCCCTAACAGTAGAAAATCTCCTCCAGGGCCGACCCCATGCGCCAGCGCCGAGGGCCCGCTGTGCTCCTCATCTGGCGAGCACGAGGCCGCCAATCTCGCTCTTCGGCGCAATCCCGTCAACCCTAAGTCCGGGCGGTGACGTCCGCCTTCGTTGGTGAGACAGTTGGTTACCGTCGCGGCGCTGCCCGGTGCGCGGGGGCCGTGCGTGTAACGCTCGCCGTGTACGCGGCAATGTGATGGCGTGGGGGGTTCGCGTTACGCTCGGATGATGAGGGTCGGCTACGGACGGGTCTCGACGCGCGATCAACATCCCGAGGCTCAACATGATGCGCTGCTGGCCGCTGGCTGCGATGAGATCTTCATCGATACCGCGTCGGGGAAGCTGGCGGCGGCCGGAGCTTGAGAAGGCGTTGCTGTCGGCCAACCGTGCGGGAGATCAGGTGGTGATCACCAAGCTCGACCGGCTTGGCCGCTCTCTGGAGCACCTCATCGATCTCTCCAAGCTGCTCGACGCGCGTGGGGTCGACCTGGTCGTGCTCGACCAGGGGATCGACACGTCGACCGCCGTGGGCCGATTGTTCTTTCAGATCATCGGCGCGATCGCCGAGTTCGAACACTCATTGATGTCGGAGCGCACGATGGACGGGCTTGCCGCTGCGCGCGCTCGCGGGCGCAGCGGCGGCCAGAAGCCGAAGCTCGGGCCGCGACAGGTGAAGCTAGCGCGAGAGATGTACGACGAGATCGGGCCCGATGGCAAGCGCCGGCACACCGTCGCGCAGATCGCGGCCGAGTTCGGAGTCAGCCGCCCGACGATCTACCGCCACCTCGATCGAGCCTCCGAGCCGGCCGCACCGGAGTAGCCACGACGGTCGATGAGACGTCCTTATCGCCGAAAGCAGGGCTGACGACGTGCGTGCGAAGCGCGTGCACGCCCATAGGCAGAGCCGCCTCGGCGCCTGGGCGGTCACGTTCACGTGGCCGTCGCGGCCGCCAAGCGCGCCCCGCGCAGGGTCAGCGCGGGCGGAGGCCGGGACATGTGAGAACGACGGTCTGATTTGGCCCCACTGCGACGGCTTGATTTGGCCCCACTTCTGTCCGATGGCGACCGGAGGGTTCGTGCTTTTCAGAGCACGGATCGGAGGTCGCGGGAAGGATGGGTTCCAGAGTGGAGCTGTTCGAGAGGATTCGCAGGGATCACGACCGTGAGGGGCTATCGATCCGGGCGCTGGCGTGCCGTCATGGCGTGCATCGCAGGACGGTCCGGGAGGCGTTGGGGTCGGCGTTGCCGCCGGAGCGCAAGCGTCCGGAGGGGCGGCCGGCGCCGGCGTTGGGCGCGTATCACGAGCTGATCGACGAGTGGCTGATCGCTGATCGGAGCGCGCCGCGCAAGCAGCGGCACACGGCCAAGCGCGTTTGGGAGCGTCTGCGCGATGAGTACGGGTCGGGGGTGGCGGAGACGACGGTTCGTGATCACGTGCGCCGCCGTCGCCGCGAGCTGGGGCTCTGGGCGGAGGCGTTTTGTCCGCAGGTGCACGACCCGGGGGTGACGGCCGAGGTCGACTGGGGTGAGGCGAAGGTGCTGATCGCCGGCGTGCTGGTCACGGTCGGGCTGTTTTTGATGCGCTCGTGCTTCTCGGGCGCGTGCTTTGTGATGGCGTTCGAGAGCCAGTCCCAGCAGGCGTTCCTGGAGGGGCACGTGCACGCGTTCGAATTCTTCTCGGGGGTCTTCGCTACCTGCCGCTATGACAATTTGAAGTCGGCGGCGAAGAAGACGCTGAGGGGCCGCCGGCGGGTCGAGAACGAGCGGTTCGTCGCGTTCCGCTCCCACTACCTGTATGAGTCGTGGTTCACGCTGGTGGGGATCGAGGGGGCCCATGAGAAGGGAGGCGTGGAAGGCGAAGTTGGCCGATACCGGCGATCGCATCTGGTGCCGGTACCGCAGTTCGACTCGCTCGAGCAGCTCAACGGCCAGCTCGCCGCGTGGTGCATCGAGGACCTCTCGCGCACGATCACGGGGCGGTCGGTGACGGTCGGGGAGCTGCTCTCGTCAGATCGACTTGCTGCGGGCGCTGCCGGCGGAGCCGTTCGCGACGTGGGAGGAATCGAGTTTCCGGGTCAACCAGAAGTCGATGGTCACCGTCCGGCGCAATCACTACTCGGTGCCCGTCCGCCTCGCCGGGGTGAGGGTCACAGCGCGGGTCGGTGCGCGCGAGATCACGGTGCGGCACGACGGCAGGGAGGTCGCGCGGCACCCGCGGCTGCGTGGCAGTCAGCAGCGCTCCGCGCGGCTTGATCACTATCTCGAATTGCTCGAGCGCAAGCCCGGCGCGCTCGCGCACTCGCTCGCGCTGCGCCAGGAGCGCGAGCAGGGTCGCTGGCCTGAGTGCTTCGATCAACTGTGGAAGGCGATCGAGGGGAAGGTCGGCGCGTCGGAGGCCGCGCGGCAGATGGTCGACGTGCTGATGCTCTGCCGCGAGCACGACCTCCGGGTCGTCGAGCTGGCGGTGTGTGGCGCCCTCGCTGCCGGCGCGCACGACGGCCGTGCTGTGAAGCTGCTCGCAGACCGCCAAGCCCGCCACGAGCCCGAGCCGCTCTCCGAGCTGCCCGAGCGCCTGACGGCGCACGACAGGCCCGCTCCGACGCTGTTTGAGTACGACCAGCTGATCGACCGGGAGCAGGTGCGATGAGCGCCCCAAGCTCGACCGCGCCCACGGTGCCCGTCCGCGCACGCGAACTGGCAGCCCGGCTCTCAGCGCTGTTTGACGACGACACCAGGATCGCCGTGCGCGCGAACGACGCCCAACGCCGCCTGCGTGACGCTAACGACCGGTTGTGGTCGGGGCTCGCCCCCGACGCGCTGGGGCTGATCTACGACGGTTCCGCGCCCGCCGGTTACAGCCAGATCGCGAGGCTGATCGAGGCCGGGCCCGCGTCGCAGACCACGCTGCTCGGCGTGCTCCAAGAGACCCACTGGACGATCCACCGCGCGTTCTGCGCCTACCAGTCGGCGTGCGAGGAGCGCCGAGGGCTCGCCGCTGAGGTCGGCGAGACGATCCGCGAGTTCCTCGACGCGCTCCTCGCGGCCGGCTGGACCGAGGATGAGGCCCGCAACGCCAACGTCCACAAGCTCGCCAGGACGATCGACGACGGGGAGACGGGACGATGAGCCAGCCGCGCAACCCGAACACCGCGGCGTTGGAGGCGCTCGTCGAGGCGCACGCCAAAGAGCTACACCTACCCGCGATCCGCTCCCACTTCCGGCAGCTCGCAGCCGAGGCGACGAGAGAGCAGCAGACACCGCTGGCCTACCTCGCCGCGCTACTGGAAACCGAGGTCGCCGAGCGCGCGGAGCGCCGCGAGCGGCGACGGCTCCTCGACGCGCGCTTCCCGCTGATCAAACGCCTGGAGGACTTCCGCTTTCACGAGAACCCCAAAGTTCCCCAAGCGACGATCGCTGCGCTCGCCGAGGGCTCCTGGATCGATGACCGCGAGTCAGTGATCCTGATCGGCGAGTCGGGTACCGGCAAGACGATGCTCGCCACCGCGCTCGGGGTGTGCGCCTGCCAGCAAGGCCGCCGCGTGCGCTTCACCACCCTCCCCGGCCTCGCGACCGAGCTCCAAGAAGCCGACTCACGACGAGAGCTCGCGCGCGTGATCGGCCGCTACACCAGAACCGAACTCGTGATCCTCGACCTGTGCCGATACCGCGACTATGCCGATACGGACCTCGTATTCGTGTCGAGAGGGCCGAGTTTGCGGGCTTTTTCGCTCTGGCGGTTGACCGGCTTGTCGGCATAGTTTCGCGCCCCGACTAGCCATTCGATCGTCGGGGCCGGTGGTCTCGGCAAGGGAGGCGTGGGATGTCGGGTACTCGCAGGAAGCCGGGGCGGCTCGGGCCGTTCGTGGAGGGCTACCGGGTGTGGTTGTTGGAGGCTGGCTATACGCCGCAGACCGTCCGGTGGATGTTGAGAGATGTGAGCCGGCTGGGTCGGTGGATGGATGCCGAAGATGTGCAGATCGGCGCGTTGACCGTCGCTGGTGTCGAGTCGTGGCTCGCTGCCCGGCGGGCTGCTGATGGGTATCGGGTCCCGACTGTCCGGGCGTTGCGGGCGCTGCTGAGCTATCTGGACGGGGTCGGGGTTATGGACGAGGAGGCGCCGCCGGTGTTGTCACCGGTCGAGGCGCTCGTCAACGGGTACCGGCAATGGCTGATCGCTGATCGTGGGTTGGCGGCGATGACGGTCCTTCGATACGAGACGCTCGCCCGCCGTTTCCTGTCGGCTCGGGTGACGCCGGCGGATGAGCTCGGCGTGACGGGCCTCGACGGCGCCGTCGTGGCCCGGTTCCTGCTGGGCGAGTGCGAGCGGGTGTGCCTCGGGTCGGCGAAAGGGAAGGTCGCGGAGCTCCGCTGCCTGTTGCGGTTCTTGCACGTCCGCGGGTTCACGTCCAGGTCGTTGGCGGAGTCGGTTCCTGGGGTCGCGGGGTGGCGGGAAACGACGATCCCGCCGACGATGCCGCAGGGCGACATCGAGGCGCTGCTCGCGAGCTGTGACCGGGCGACGCTTGACGGCGCGCGGGACCGAGCGATGCTGATGCTGCTCGCCCGGCTGGGGTTGCGGTCGATCGAGATCGCCCGGTTGCAGCTCGATGATCTCGATTGGCGGGGCGGTGATCTGCTGGTGCGCGGCAAGGCACGTCGGGATGATCGGCTCCCGATCCCTGACGATGTCGGCGTCGCGCTCGCGGAGTATTTGGTGTTGCGCGGCCGTCATGAGTCACGGAGCGTGTTCTTGACGTTGCGGGCGCCGACTCGTCCGATCCGCGCCGACTTGGTCGGCGATGTCGTGCAGCGCCATTGCCGGTGGGCGGGGGTGCCGCATGTCGGGCCGCACAGGCTCAGGCATACGCTCGCGACCCGGATGCTCGCCCAGGGTGCGGCGTTGGCGGAGATCAGCCAGGTGCTGCGCCACAGCGATCTCGCGACGACCGCGATCTACGCAAAGGTCGATCTCGGCCGCCTACGACAGGTCGCGCGGCCGTGGCCGGGAGCGGCACGATGACCGTGCTGGAGCAGCACCTTGAGGAGTACCTCCAGCTTCGCCGCACGCTCGGTCACAAGCTCGCTGACGCGCACCGGCTGCTGCCACGGTTCGTGACCTATCTCGACGAGCACGACATCGCGTTCGTGACGGTCGAGGCGGCGCTCGCGTGGTCGTTGGAGCGTGAGGTGCCGGTCGGCAGTGTCGTTCCGTCCCACCGGATGATGGTCGTCCGCGGGTTCGCTCGGTACTTGTCCGGGATCGACGCTCGGACCGAGGTCCCGCCCGCCGGGGCGATCCGTCACCCGAACCGGTGGCGGCGACCGTTCATCTACTCAGACGCGGACGTGCTCGCGATGATCGAGCAGGCGAGGGTGGTGATCCCGCAGCCGTTGCGCTCAGCGACCTATCAGTCGCTGATCGGGCTGCTCGCCACCACGGGTCTGCGGGTCGGGGAGGCGCTGCGCCTGAACCGCGACGATTTGGACCGGTCCGAAGGTGTGCTTCGGATCCGCGAGTCGAAGTTCGGTAAATCACGGCTCGTGCCGCTCCACGCCAGCACCCTCGATGCGCTCGAGCGCTACGACCACACCCGCCAACAACTGCTGCCCGAGCCGGCCACCGGTAGCCTGTTCGTGTCACTGCGCGGCACCCGCGTGATCTACGAGACCGTGTGGCCGGTGCACCGCAAGTTGTGCGAGCACGCCGGGGTCGGGGCAGGCTCGACCGTCACCCCGAGAATTCACGACCACAGGCATGCGTTCGCGGTCAAGACGCTGCTTGGCTGGTATCAGGACGGCCTGGACGTCCCGTCCCGGATCGGTTGGCTCTCGACGTATCTCGGGCATCGAGAACCTCGCTACACCTACCACTACCTGTCCGCCGCACCGGACCTGCTCGCGCACGCCGCCCGCCTGCTCAACGACGCACAAGCGGCACGGCCATGACCTCGGTCGCGCCGACCCTGCAAGCGTTCTTCACCGA
>JALYZL010000131.1 GCA_030948875.1 Actinomycetota bacterium | reverse complement strand
CGCCCGCGACGACCACGCCCGCGACGACCACGCCCGCGACGACCACGCCCACCACCCCGGGGCCCCCGACCCCGAAGCCCTCGCACCCGCACCACCGCCGGCTGACCCGCCGGATCCCGGGATCGGGCCAGCCCCACCACGCGGCCGCACGCAGCGCGGCCTACGCCCGCTCCCGCCGGGCCAGCTAGCGCCGATCGGCTATCGTCCGGCTGGCTTGGATCGGCCGCAAGGCAGGCCGTCCCCGACCAGACCTTGTCACGGCTCAGAGACTGCGAGGAATGCCGATGCGTTGGGTACGAGGTGCCATCCCGCTGGCGGTCGTGGCGGCAGTCGCTGGGGCGCTCGTGAGCTCGGCCGACGGGTCGCCAGCGTCGTGCGCGCTGGTGGCGTCGCCGTCGGGATCCGATCACGATTCGGGCTCGGTGTCGAGCCCGTTCCTGACCGCGCAGAAGCTCGTCGATTCGCTGAAGCCGGGGGAGACCGGTTGCCTGATGTCTGGGCCCTACGATCTGGCGGGCGGGTCGAGCGGCTCGCAGCTCAAGTTCAACCACGGCGGTTCGAGCGATGCTCCGATCACCCTTCGGAGTTATCCCGGCCAGACCGCGATCTTGGCCGGCGGACCGGTGTACGTGCCGGCAGGCTCGAACTACGTGACGATCGCCGATCTGTACATCGATACGAAGGGGACGGGTGAGGTCGGCGTGCAGATCATGGGCCAGGGCGATCAGCTCACGGGTAACGACATCACCAACGGGAACACGCCGGGGAGCTGCATCATCCTGGGCTCGGACACGGGCTACGGGCGCGCCGTGAACCCGCTCGTCGAAGGCAACGTCGTCCACCAGTGTGGCCACAACCCCGGCGATCCCTTCGAGGATCACGGCGTCTACGTCGACAACACGGTCGGCGCGATCGTGACCGACAACATCTTCTGGGGCATGCCCGACGGGTTCGGGGTGCAGCTCTACCCGGACTCCCAGGGGACCCAGGTCACCCACAACGTGATCGACGACAACGGCAACGGCGTCGTGATCGGCGGCAACGCGGCGTCGGCGTCCTCGAACAACATCGTCGCCGACAACGTCATTTCGGGCTCGTCCAACGAATACGACGTCCAGGGCTTTTGGCAGGGCACAGTCGGGACCGGCAACCTCGTCATGAACAACTGCGTCTACAGCGGGAGCCAGGGCAACGTCTCCGCCGAGAACGGCTTCACCGCCGCTGGCAACGTGACCGCCGATCCAGCCTTCGTAAATGAGGCGGCGCACACGATCGCCGGCTACGAGCTGCGACCGGGATCGCCGTGCCTCGGCGTCGTCGGTTTCGATGCCGCGGCGGCGATGGCCACGAGCAGGCAGAGCTCCTCTTCGGCGAAAGCTCCCTAAATTGGGGGGTGCGGGCTCCCGAGCGCTCACAGCGTCCCTGGCCGCGTCGACCGGGTTCCTCGCCTTCGGCTATCCCGGTGCGCCGCTCCGCCGGGCTGCCGTCTCCGCGCGCCACGCGAAGCTGATCCGGTTGCCGTCGACCGGCGGCGTGGCGGCCCTCGGCGATTCGCTCACGCTGGGAAGGAGCTGGCCGAAGGCCGGCCTGCTCAGCCGCGACTCGTGGCTCTCCTACGCCGTCGCCGCCGGTATCCCGTACTGCTTCAACGCCGCGGTCGGCGGCTACACGACCGGCATGGTCGCCAACACCCTCGCTTCCGTACTCGTGCACCGGCCGGACGTCGTGGTCGTGTGCACGGGCTCGAACGACCTCGTGTGGGGGATAAGCCCCGACCAGACGATCGAATACGTGGCGCGGCTGCTAGCGCGCATCGCGAGTAGCGCGAGACCGGTGCTCTGCACCCTGCCGCCGATGACCGGCAAGCGCGCGTGCGCGCCGACGACGGTACCCGTCATCGACCGAGCGCTCGTCCGCGACTTCAACGAGCGCGTGGCCGAACTGGCCGCGCGCGGCGACGTGCCCTTGGTCGACTTCTACGCGCCCCTCGATGACGGCACGGGGAGCTATCGGGTGGGTTTCGCCTCTGATGGCGTCCACCCCACCGCCGAAGGCGCGGCGGCCATGGGGGCGGCGGCGGTGCCGGTCCTGCGGCGCGCGCTCGCACAGCGCGCTTAGCCGCTGCGAACTCGACCTTGGTACACGCACTCGACCTTCGTACAGGTGTCCAAGGCAGCGGCAAGGCTGAAAGCCACCGCCCCCGGATACCGATTCATGGGACCAGAAGAGAGAAGCGACTCGTTACCGAGAAAGGCAAACCGTCCGTGAGGGCGGGACGCAAAGCCACGGGGCTCTATCGAGCTAGCCGGGCTACCGAAGAACGAACACGAAGTGTCCTCGTGACGGGTCAGAGACCACTAGGAGAGTCTTATGATGCGTTGGGTACGAGGTGCCGTCGCGCTCGCGAGCGCGGTCGCTGTAACGGGGTCGCTTGCTGTCGGATCGGCTGACGCGTCCTCGCCGTCGTCGTGCGCCTTGGTGGCGTCTCCGTCGGGGTCGGATTCGAACTCCGGATCGGCCGCGAGCCCCTTCCTGACGTCGCAGAAGCTCGTCGACTCTCTCCAGGCGGGGCAGACGGGCTGCCTGATGGGTGGCACGTATGACCTGGCGGGCGGGACGAGCGGCTCCCAGCTCAAGTTCAACCACGGCGGTTCCCGCGGCGCCCCGCTGACCCTCGAGAGCTATCCGGGGCAGATGGCGACGCTCACCGGCGGAGAGGTGTACGTCCCCCACGGCTCGGACTACGTCAACATCACCAACCTGAGCATCAACACCCACGGCGTCGGTCAGGTCGGCGTGCAGATCATGGGCGCCTATGACCAGATAACCGACGACAACATCACCAACCTCAACACCCCCGGGAGCTGCATCATCCTCGGGTCGGACACCGGCTACGGCCAGGCCGCGTACCCGCTGGTCGCGGACAACGTGATCCACCAGTGCGGCTACAACCCCGGCGATCCCTTCGAGGATCACGGCGTCTACGACGACAACACGGTCGGCGCGGTCATCACCAACAACGTCTTCTGGGGCATGCCCTACGGCTGGGGCGTCCAGCTCTACCCGAATTCGCAGGGCACCCAGGTCACCCACAACGTGATCGACAACAATGGCAACGGCGTGGTGGTCGGCGGCAACTCCGCCTCGACATCCTCCAACAACGCCGTCGCCGATAACGTCATCTCCAACTCCTCCAACGAGTACAACATCCAGACCTACTGGGGAGGAGCGGTCGGAACCGGGAACGTCGCCAAGAACAACTGCGTCTACCACGGGAACAAGGGCGACGTCTCCGCGTCGACCGGCCTCACGGCGAGCAACAATCTCACCGCCAACCCCGGCTACACCGACGCCGCCGCCCACAACTACACGCTCCCGTCCGCGAGCCCCTGCCTGTCCGTCGTCGGCTACGACCCTGCGACCGTGGTCGCCGCCAGCATGAGCAGCCGCACGCCGACGACGACGGTGCCGAGCACCGGTAAGCTCGGCCGCGCGAAGGCCCGCAAGGCGCGGTCCGCGCAGGCACGGGCCGGGCAGGCACAGGCCGGGCAGGCACAGGCCGGGCAGGGACGGGGCCGCCA